>JAGRHW010000183.1 GCA_020444765.1 Gammaproteobacteria bacterium
CGGGAATGCAGAATAGCGGCGGCGCCTGGCGGAGTATGCGTTGTTAATTCAAAAACGGGCAAGTACTTTTCGTGCCGCCCGGTGAAATTATTTTTTGTTATTGCTTCCGCCGACGATATTCTTGATATTCGACCAGAGATTACCCATGGTGATTTCGACCGAGTTGTTGGGCTCCTCGGCGACATCGGCAATGGTTCTGTCGCCGGTATCGATCATCGCGTCATCGTGTGCCGCCATGGTATCACCCGCCGGACTTGCATTAAAGGCATCGCTGTATTCGGCAACGGTCTTGTCAAACTCCCCGGCTTGACCTTCAGCGTTTTCCATGCGCGCGAGTTCTTCATGAAACTGTTCGGTCTGGCTGAGTTTGAAGGACAATTGCGAGATTTCCTCTTGCGCCAGCGCCAGTGCGCTGTTGTTTTTATCGATCGTCTCACGGAGCGCCTTGTTGTTGGTCGCCAGCCGCGTGACCTCCGCCCGCATTTTTTTGGCGGCTTCGGCAAACTCGCTGACTTCCTGCTGGTGATACTTGTCCTGTACCTGCATTTTTTCCTGGTACTGATTTTCCGTCAGGCGGACCTTTTCGTCAGCCTTGATCGATCTGAGCATCCAGCCGGACAATAATCCCAGGGCGCCGGCGGCGATGAGAAACAAGGCGATCTGGGTAAGTAGGTAAGTCATAGTTTTATCATTCCCGGGTTTTGTCCGTAACAGTACTTCAATCCCGACGGTGTACCCTAGTAGTTGATTTCTATTCGGCGGTTCAGGGCTCTGCCTTCAGGGCTTGCATTGTCGGCGATGGGGCGCGATTCACCATAACCGATCGCCGAAACCCTGTCCTTGTCGACGCCATTGCTGATCAGATAATCACGAACCGAGTTGGCCCGCAACTGACTCAAATACTGATTCCACTGATCATCGCCAGTCGCGTCGGTATGGCCGGCAACGATAATGGGAAAATCCGGAAACTCCTGAAGGAGTTGCGCGAGCTGATCAAGAACGCCGGTGCTCGTCGGGTTGATATCCGAGCTGTTGGACTCAAACAGAATATCCTTGAGGTTGATTTGCGCGAGCCTGGCCTGCAGTTGCATGACCTTGTCTTCCGGCTCCACCTGCAGGATGACGATTTCATTTTTTGCGTCCAGGTGTTTCGCGACCTCTTCGGCGGCCTGGGTTTGCTGATCGGCAATTTCCTTGCTGCCGGCGGCGCCGGAAAAGGTCAGCGCGCCATGCTTGAGGGTGATTTTCGCCGATTCGAGTTTTTTCAGCCCCGGCAGCAGATCCAGCAGCTCGTCAAGCCAGTCGGCTTCACCGACTTTGTCGGAGACCAATAGCTGGTTGTCGATTTCGTCAGTGCCGTAGTGTGTCGACAGAGCGTTCAGAATCCGCTCGACCGACTTGTCCGTTGACAGTGTGCCTGTCAGCAGCAGTTTACCTTGACTCGCTTCCACGGTGATATCAGGCTCTTCGAGGGGTAAAAAGTTTTCCGCGGACTGCGCCGGTTCAACGATTTGTAGGGAAGACTCGACGGCCAGCACGTCCGGGTCTATGGCCGCCAGTCGTTGCTGGATGGTTTGCAGCGTTTCCTGCGAATCGACGTTGCCGGACAGGTTGAGTTTGCCGTCACGGATATCGAGCATCGCCGCGCCGATCAGCGGCAGGGACGTCAACACAGGCGCCAGTTCGTTCAGCCAGCCGGGGTCGGTGATGTTGTCGGCCTGCTTCAGCCGGTTGTCGATTTGCATCGCCGCCGAAAGGTCGTCCAGCGTCGTAGAAAGCGCGGTGGCATCGGCCAGTTCACCCTCGATAATGAGATGCTCCCCGTCGCGCTGTAGCGAGAGGCTGGCCGGCGTCATAGCAAGCGGCGGCGCTTCGACGGCCTGTTCGGTGATTTCAGGCGCCGGTAGCGGGAGAAGTTCGATGGCGGGAGGGGTCTCGATCGGCGCGGGCGCGGGTTCGGGCTCCACCTTGCTGGCAGGTGTCGGGTTTGCCGGCGGATTCGCGTTGAGACTGATCGTCTGGCTGACCTTGCGCACACCGGGTATTTCGCCGACGGTCTTCACGGCCTGATCGATTTGCCGGGCGTCCGCGACGGCGCCGTGCAAGGTCATGTCGCGGCCGTCGGCCTCGACCTGCAGCGCCGTCAGCTTCTGACTGGCCAGAGCCTGACGGGATTTGTCGAGCAGATCCTGCTGAATCGCTGCAGGCCGGGTGAGCAGTGCGGCAATCAGGATAGCGGACAGGCCGATGAGGGCAACAGCCCACCAGAACGGGCTGCTATGACTGGGTTTTGCTGCTGTTGATTGACTCATTCCGACTCGGATCCGCGGGGCCTGCTTGCCTTTGCATGCTGGAACTCCCTATTATGAAACGTCTTGTTGGCAATAATAATGAGATACGGTCAAATTTGCACTTTATTACAAACACTGGAATGACTTCGATGCTGATCGGCCCGGCCTGTCCCCGTGGAGATGATCCTGAATTCCGCAGATAAAAGCCTATCGCGGGCGGTCGTTCTGGCAAACGGTCCGGTCGCCGACTATCCGGCACTTTCGCAACTGATTTTACCCGATGACGATATCGTTTGCGTCGATGGCGGTCTGCGTCATGCCGATGCGCTTGAACGCACACCGCGGGTCGTGATCGGCGATATGGACAGCATAGAGCAAGCCCGCCTGCGCGAAATTGCCGACCGGGTCGAGGTGCTGCGTTATCCCGCCGAAAAAGATGAAACCGACCTCGAGATCGCCTTGCACTGGGTAGCGTCCGCAGGCTTCGATCGGGCGCTGATCGCCGGCATCAGCGGCGGTCGCCTGGATCATACGCTGGCCAATATTCATCTGCTGGCCCGTCACGAATGGCGCTTTGAGCTGTGTTTCTGGGAGCAGGGGCAATACGCCTGGCTGATTAATGGGGGTCAATCCGTGCAGCTCGATACACACAGCGGTTTTACCCTGAGTCTTTTGCCCCTGAGTGAAACGGTTACGGGTATATCAACACGGGGCATGCAGTACCCGTTGAGTAACGCGCGACTGGCCTTTGGCAGCACCCGCGGCATCAGTAACGTCGTTCTGCAAAGCCCTGCGGCGGTGTCGGTGCAAAGCGGCAAGCTGCTGGTGATCGTCACGCCGCCCGGACCCGATCGCCTGGACTGATTAGCGTATCCTGCCGTTTTCGATGTACAGCAGGCGTGCGCCGAGCAAATCGGCATCCTGCCTGTTGTGCGTGACCATCAATGTACAAAGCTGTTTCTCATCCAGCACCCGGCGTGTCAGCTGAAGCATTTCCAGGCGGGTTGCCTCATCAAGAGAGCTGTATGGTTCATCGAGTAATAATACAGGTTTGTCTCTTAGCAGGCAGCGGGCGAGAGCGGCGCGTTGCGCCTGGCCGCCGCTCAGTTGCGCGGGTTTTCGGCGCTCAAATCCCGCCAGGCCGACGGCTTGAAGTGATTCGCTGATACGCTGACGCGCTGACTCGTCGAGTTTCAGGCCCGGATGAAGACCAAGTCCGAGGTTATCGGCGATATTCAGATGGGCAAACAGATTATGATCCTGAAACAGGCTGGTGACCGGTCTTGCAGAAGGCGGCAGTTGTGTAATGTCCTGCTCTTCCCAGAGAACCCGGCCGGAGTCCGCGCGGATAAAACCGCCGATCAGGTTCAGCAGGGTACTTTTACCCGATCCGCTTTCGCCGAGAATGGCCGTGCATTGGCCGGCTTCGGCATTCAGGCTGAACGAAAAATTCGTCTCTCCGAGAGTGACCGCAAGCGCATCAAGCGTCAACATGCGTCAGCTCCGGAGCGCGGTTTCCGCCAACCAGTATTTCCAGCAGCCAGAAAAGCAGCAGACAAAAAAGCAGCAACAGCAGGGCGATCACAGCCGCCTCCTGCAATCGGTAAGAGCCCATGTTCTGATACAGCAAAAGCGGCAGGGTACGCACGTCCTGCGAGCCGAACAGGGCAATCACCGTCAGATCGCCAGCGGCCAGTGTGCTGCTGAAGGCCAGTGCCAGTCCGAACGGCTTGCGCAGCAAGGGCCATTCGACGATACGCAGGCGATTGAGGCCCTCAATTCCCAGCGCACTGCACAGCCGGTCGTTGCTCAAGGCCGCATCGAGCATCGGATTTTCCAGCACGCGGATGGCAAAAGGCAAACCCATCAGCGCATTGATCAGCACCGTCAGAACCAGGGCGAGAGCAAACACATCGGCAAAATCACGCAGTAACAGAAACAGTCCGGTGCCCAGCGCCAGCGGTGGAATAACCAGTATAAAGGAGCCGCTCAGCTCGACCAGTCGACCGCTGAAATGCAAGCCGAGCCGGGTTCGCAGATGTACGCTGGTGATCAGCAGTCCGCAGGCCAGCAGCACTGCCAGTGAACCGGCCAAGAGCGACACGAGCAGTGTGTTGGTGGCGGCCTGCCAGAAGCTGTTGTCTTGCAGAACGTTCACCAGCTTTGTGTTGAGCCCGGCCTGAAAGATTGCCGTGATTGGCAGACAAACCAGAACCGCTACAAGCCCGATCATCATGAAGTCGAACAACCTGGCGCCCAGGGTTTCGCCATCCCGGCGTCGATACAGTCTGCCGCGACTTTGGCTGATGACCGGCGCCTTGCCGAAACGGGCGCTGAAAAGAATCAGCGCCAGACACAGGCCCATCTGAATCAATGCAAGTCCGACGGCGTTGTCCAGATTAAACTCGAATCTGAGTGCCTGGTAAATGGCGACTTCGATGGTTGTCGCGCCGGGGCCGCCGCCCAGCGTCATGACAATTGCAAAGCTGGTAAAGCACAGGCTGAATACCAGCAGGGCGATGCCGGGTAAGGTGCTGCGGATGACCGGCCACTGAATGAGCCTCAAACTGTTGAACGAGGTAATACCGAGCTGACTCGCCAGACGCCAGTTCTCGGCGGGAATTTTTTCCAGCGCGTTGAGTATGATGCGGGCACTGAGCGGCAGATTGAAAAAAACATGCGCAATCAGGATGCCGGTGAGGCCGTAGATGGAAAAGTTTCCCTGTATGCCGCTTGCCGCCAGCCATTGCTTCAGCCAGCCGTTGTTGCCGAAAATGGCGATGATGCCGAACACGCCGACCACGGTTGGAATGATCAACGACATACTGAACAGGCGGATCAGCAGTTGACGGCCGAAAAAGTCAGCCTGCCGCGCCAGCGAAAATGCAACAGGAATCGACAAACCGACCGCCAGCAGAGTTGAAAGCGATGCTTGCCAAAGGCTGAACGAGACGACATTCCGGATGTAACTGTTTTGCAAAAGCGTACCGAAATGCAGCTCGTTGACACTGCCAAGCAGGGCGGCCAACGGCAGGCCGATCAGTAGCAGTAAACCCATAATGGCCACCGTACCCGGCAGCCACCAATTTAAGGGCTTGTAGTAAGAATTGCGTGCTATCGGACTAGTCACTCATGACATCGAGCCATTCATCAATCCAGGCTTTTTTATTTTCGCGGATTTCCATAGGGGAAAACTGCAAGGTGGATGCGGGCTTGATCAGCGTGTCGAATTCGGTCGGCAGTTGCTCACCGATATCGATGACCGGATACATGACGTTGGTCAGCGGCAGGGTCTCCTGGAAATCCTCACTGAGAATGAATTGCAGAAATTGACGGCCAAGTTCCTTGTTTTTACTGTTTTTCAACAAAGCGGCAAGTTCTATCTGCAAGTAGTGCCCTTCGGAAAAGCCGGCCGCCTGGTAACGCTCGGTTTTATCTATCGCCATGTGATAACCCGGCGAAGTGTTGTAGCTTAAAACCATTGGCGCTTCGCCGTTCATAAACAGGGAAAAGTATGCCTCGCTCCAGCCTTTGGTTACCGAAACGATTTTTTTACGCAGTTTGATCCAGGCTTGCGTTGCCTGATCGCCGTAAACACTCTTGACCCACAACAGCAGTCCGAGTCCCGGTGTACTGGTGCGAGGGTCCTGCACGATGATTTTCAGGCTGTCCGGCGCATCGACCAGTTCTTTAAGGCTTTTTGGCGGATTCTCGAGTTTTTCCGTGTCATAGACGAAAGCGAAATAGCCGTAGTCATAGGGTACGAACAGGTCTGATTTCCATTCAATCGGTAAATCGAGTGCGGACAAGTCAGTGCCGGCAGACTCCAGCAAGCCGGAAGCCTGTGCCTCGGCCATCAGGTTGTTATCCAGCCCGAGCACGATATCCGCCTTGCTGGAGGCACCTTCGAGTCTGACCCGGTTAAGAATACCGGCGCTGCTGTCGAGTGCGACAAATTCAATGCTGCAACCGCCGCATTGCGTTTCGAAAGCGTCTTTTATTTTCGGGCCGGGACCGTATTCCGACGTAAAGGAATCATAGGTGTAGATGACCAGCGTCGACGGCTCGGACAACGCGGCGCGCGTCGTGAGCAGGGCCATGGTGGCGAAAAGAACAGATAACAGAGATCGCATGTCCGGATTTCCCGTGGTGTTTACAGAGTCAGGGACAAATCCACGGAAAGCTTGTCGGATAAATCGATAAACGGGGGGACGGAGCACTGATTGTTCAAGCTCAAATCCCTACGCCGGTATTACCCGGATCAGGTTCTGCGGGTTGTCCATCGCTGCCGGCCGGTCTATCGGCTGTCAGCGGCGGATTCTCTCAGCCTGCGAAAGGCACCCCGTTGAGTTGTCTTAGCGCACATTGTGCGAAGAATTTTCGATATTTGCAATATTTCTGTGAGTCAGAACACAGCGGCGCAAGCGGCGATATCGGCCTTAGTGGTTACACTTGGGCGGGTGAAGATTTATCCACAGAAGGTGTAAGTATGGAAGTTCTACCGATCGGTATAGAGCATGCCGGACAATTCAACGAAACCATCATGGCCATTGCCAGTGAGGAGCTGTTTGCCATTCATCCTGAAAATTTATCTGCAAAGTCCGTTTACCGGTTCGTCGAGCGGCAGGTGATCGACGGTGCCCCCATGTTTGTCGCTTTGGAAGATGATCGGGTCGTCGGCTGGTGTGAGATTTCCCTGTCGGACCTGGAGTATAGCGAGCACAGCGGTGTTCTAAGCATGGGAGTTTTGCCGGGTTTTCGTAACCGCGGGGTAGGCAGCTGGCTCA
>JAGRHW010000184.1 GCA_020444765.1 Gammaproteobacteria bacterium
TTCCGTCAGTATCGTTCCAGATTTCAGGGCCGGTGCTGCGATAATGCGCATCGGGATTATCCGGATTGGAAAACTGATCCAGCACCCGGCCCTTGCCATCAGCCTGCATTTGTAGCGCCAGATCGCGGGCATACTCTATACCCTCGTCCTTGCTCACGAGGATCAGCTCCGCGCCATAGGCCTTCATCAGCTGCATGCGTTCACGGCTCATGTTTTCCGCCATGATCAGCTGCATGCGCAGGCCCATGATGGCGGCGGCCATGGCCAGGGCAATACCTGTATTACCGCTGGTCGCCTCGATCAGCGTGTCGCCGGGCTTGATATCGCCCCGCTCCAGCGCATTTTTTATCATCGACAAGGCCGGTCGGTCCTTTACCGAGCCAGCCGGGTTATCACCTTCAAGTTTAACCAGAAAGGTATTATTGCGTTGCTCTGCTCCCAGTCTCTGTAATTTTACAAGCCTGGTATTACCGATTTGTTCATCTAGCGATTTGAACATAATGATTCCTGTTTTAATGGCCCGGGTAAGACGTCAGTTCCCGGGAAATGTTATCTACGATATCTTTCGGCAACAGCTCGCCGGTATCATAGCGCTCAAGATTCTGCATCTTGCGCATCCAGGTTATTTGCCGTTTGGCCAATTGCCGGGTTGCCGCAATCGCCTTGTCGATCATCGATTCATAATCGCAATAGCCGTCGAGATAATCCCAGACCTGACGATAGCCGACCGATCGCATCGACGGCAAGTCCCTGGACATTCTCGGCAGATTCCGCAAAAAAGCCACTTCGTCGAGCAGGCCGTCTTCGAGCATTTGCCTGAAGCGCCGCTCGATCTGCTCGTGCAGTTGCTCACGCCGCTGAGGAAACAAGCCGAACTTCAGCGCCTTCAGGTCCTGCTCCGGTGTCTTCTGCCGATGCCAGTCCGAAAGACTCCGGCCGCTGGCATGCCATACCTCCAAGGCTCGCAGAATCCGTTGCGGATCATTGGGGTGAATCCGTTCGGCCGAGGCCGGATCGACCTGCTTCAGTTCGTCGTGAAGCGCCTCCAGCCCCTGCGATTTTAGCTTGTCGTCCAGCATTGCCCGCAGCTTTTCATCCGCCGCCGGCATTTCCGTCAAGCCGTATTCGAGCGCATTAAAGTACATCATGGTACCGCCGGTCAGCAGCGGAATCTTCTGTTTTGTGCGAACCTGCTCGATAGCCGCTCTGGCATCCTCAATAAACGCCGCGACAGAATAGCTTTCCCACGGATCGATGATATCGATCAGATGATGAGGCACGCTGCGGCGTTCCTGCTCGTCGGGCTTGGCCGTGCCTATATCCATCATCCGGTAAATCAGCGCCGAGTCGACACTGATAATTTCGACCGGAAAGCGTTGCGCCAGTTCAAGCGCGATAGCGGTCTTGCCGGTGGCGGTCGCGCCAAGCAGGAAAACCACCGGTGGCTGCGGCAACGCGTCCTGAGTGCCGCTCATTGTCCACGCATGAATAATTTATCGAGCTCGGACATCGACAAGGCGGTCCACGTCGGTCGGCCATGGTTGCATTGTCCACTGCGCTCAGTGATTTCCATTTGCCTGAGCAAGGCATTCATCTCGGGCACGGTTAATTTTCGGTTGGCACGCACCGAACCATGACAGGCCATGCTCGACAGCACTTCGTTGATCGCCGATTCGATCTGTATACTGTTGCCGTGTTCCATCAGCTCCGACAGAACATCCAGGACCAGCGTTTCGAGATCGGAATCGGCCAGGATGACGGGTACTTCCCGGATCGACAGTTTTTCCGGACCCAGACGCTGGAGTCTGAAACCGAGCCGGCCGAAAAACGCCTCCTGCTCTTCGGCCATATCCGCCTCACGGACACTGACCCGCATCGTCAGCGGAATCAAAACCGGCTGCGCCCTGATCTGCCCGTCAGCGCTGTAGGCGTTTTTGAGTTTTTCATAGGTGATCCGTTCGTGCGCCGCGTGCGCATCGACAACGATCAAGCCCTCGCGGTTCTGCGCGAGAATAAACACGCCATGCAAATGCGCAAGAGCAAAACCGAGTGGCGGGATCGTCTCGTCCTGGTCGGTTTGCGCGTCCAGCGCAGCCGGCTCGGGATTGACCTGATAAAGCTTTCTGAGACCGGCATTATTTTCCCGCACCGGCAAGGCGAGATTGGCCTGTCCGGAGGGTCCCGGGTAGGCGGAAAATCCTGATGAAACCGCGGGCCTTAGCGCGGGGGTTTCAGTGAACACAGGCTGGGGTGCAGCCGATTCCCCGCCGGCCGCCGGTGAATCATCCGGCCGGATATCAGCGAGCGCATCCTGCAACCCCCGTCGAACAAAACCGTGAACCTGACGGCTGTCGCGAAAACGGACTTCATGTTTGGCCGGATGGACATTCACATCAACCAGTTTCGGCGGCAGATCCAGAAACAACACAAAGGCCGGATGCCGGGCATGAAAAAGTACATCGCTGTAAGCCTGCTTGACCGCATGCGCGATCACCTTGTCACGCACGGCCCGCCGGTTGACATAAAAATACTGCATATCGGCCTGGCTGCGGGAAAACGTTGGCTCGGCAATCCAGCCCCAAAGGTGCAGATTGTCGATGGTCGTATCGATATAAAAGGCATGCTCGAAAAAGCCCGCGCCACAGACATCACGCACCCGCCGCTCGCGCTCAGCGAGATCGCCGGCGGCGCGCCAGTGAAACAGGTTTTTGCCGTTGTGCGAAAGGGAAAAAGCCGCGTGGAAATGCGCCAGCGCGAGTTTTTTCAGCATGCTTTCGATATGCTGTAACTCTGTCCTCTCGGTGCGCAGAAACTTGCGGCGGGCCGGCACATTGAAGAACAGATCGCGAACCTCGACCGTCGTGCCCGTCGGATGTGCAACCGGTTTCAGTTCCGCCTGCTTTTCCGAGCCGTCGGCCAGCAGCTCCCAGGCCTGTTCGGCGTTTTGCGACTGCGAACGCAACCGCATGACCGAAACCGAGCCGATACTCGGCAGGGCTTCGCCACGAAAACCCAGGCTGTCGACGGATTCAAGTTCTTCCATCGATTGTATTTTACTGGTGGCGTGCCGCCGCGCGGCGAGTGGCAGATCGTCCCGTTCGATACCGTGCCCGTTGTCACGCACCCGGATCAGACGAATGCCGCCGTTCTCGAGTTCCACACTGATTGAATTGGCGCCGGCGTCCAGACTGTTTTCCACCAGTTCCTTGACGATCGAACCTGGGCGTTCGATCACCTCGCCGGCGGCAATCTGGTTAATCAGTTGTTCGGGAAGTTGAATGATCGCCATCGGGACTGCGTGATTCGCAAGGGAAAAGCGATATTATGAAGAATCCGGCGACGGGCGGCCAGTGTTCTCTGGTCGCCGGTTTTTTCCGGAGGATCGGTCGAGGACGAAGCAGCCCGCTTTACGGCAACAGCCGCTAGCTTAACTGCTGCGCGTCTCGAGACGGCTGGCGAGAATGGTGCCCGGCGGCGCCTTGCGTTCGAAATAACCCATCACGGCATTATGCAACGCTTTTGCCAGACGATCCTGAAAGATATCGGTGCGTAATTTCTGCTCTTCTTTCGGATTACTGATAAAGGCGGTTTCGACCAGTACCGACGGAATATCCGGCGATTTCAACACCGCGAAGTTGGCTTGTTCGACGCTGCTTTTGTGCAGCTTGCTGACCCGGCGGATTTCCTCCAGCATATGGTCGCCAAGCCCGAGACTTGACTCCAAGGTTGCATTTTGCGCGAGATCGATCAGCGTCTTGCGCAGCTCCTCGGTACGTCCATCGAGCGAAACACCGCCAAACAGGTCCGCGGCGTTTTCCTTGTCCGCCAGCCATTGGGCAGCCTCGGAACTCGCGCCCTTGAGCGACAGCGCATAGACCGAGGAACCGCTGGCGTTTTTCTTCGGAAACGCATCGGCATGAATGGAAATAAACAGATCGGCCTTGTGTTCGCGCGCCTTGCGGGTGCGCTCACGCAAACTGACAAAGACATCCTTGTCGCGGATCATCACCGGTTTGATACCTTCAACGCTGGCCAGCCGCTTGTTGAGTTTTCGCGCAACCGCCAGGGTAATGTCTTTTTCGCGGGTTTTCTTCGGCCCCACGGCGCCGGGATCTCGTCCGCCATGTCCGGCGTCGATGGCGACCACGATTTCGCGCAGCTCGTCCTTGTGTTGATCGCTCGCGCTCTTGATGACTTTTTTCCCGTCAACCTTGGCTATTTTCACGCCCATATCAACCACCAGCCGCTGCGCGCCACCGGTGCGGTTGACGAATTTGTAACTGGGGCTTATCGCGCGGTTGAGATCGACAACCACGCGCAGGTTTTTTTGTTGGTGTGTGGCGTAACGGATTCGCTCGACTACGTCGCTGTGCACGCCCACCACGTTCATTTTGGCGCCGAGCTTGACGTCGTAAAGATCTATAACCAGGCGGTCAGGCTTGTCGAGACTGAATACCTTGTGGCCGCTCGGTGGCTTGTCCAGATCGAAATACAGTTGCAAATTATCCTGGGTCGCCAGTTTGAAATCATTCAGCGTGGCGGAACCCGCCGCGTTTGCAACTGAAAGCGGTAACACGGAGACGGCGGCAGCACCGCTGGCGCGGGACAACAACTGGATAAAGGCGCGTCGCTGGCTGGACACATTGTGGGACGACACTTCGCTTACTCCTTGGAATTCAACTACGGTACGAGCTATAACGCACTGGCAGAGTACCTGCGATCATCTAATTATTTATAGTTGAAAAATCACTGTTGAACAGGGAATTTTGACCCGTGTAATGAATCTCCGCGACACGCGCTTCGGCGTCATAAAACAGACTCACATGCAGGTCGGCATCGGGTAAAAATCCCGCGCCGAGTTCCGGCCATTCGATCAGAAAAACCGCCCCCTCCTCCAGCAGATCGCGCAAGCCGAGGTAGGCCAGCTCTTCCGGTTCGGTCAGTCGGTAGAGATCCAGATGATGCACGGTTCTGCCGCCCGGAGCATAGCTTTCGATCAGTGTATAGGTCGGGCTTTTGACCGCACCGCGATGTCCCAGCGCTTGCAGGATACCGCGTGACAGACTCGTTTTGCCGGCACCGAGTTCACCGTGCAGATAGATAACGAACTGGCCGCTTGGCGGCAGCCGTTCGGCAATCCGCGCCGCCAGTTGCAGGGTCGCAGCCTCATCGCTCAGATGGATTACGGCCTTATTCATGGAGACTCAAGGGCACCGGTAGATATCTGATAATATCGCCGGCCATCAAAGCATTGCCCTTGTCGGCAAAGGCCAGGTCGCCGGCACTGCCATGCAACCACACGGCGAGTTGCGCCGCTTCGAAGGCCGCCAGACCCTGACCCAGCAGGCCGGCGATGATACCGGTCAGGACATCGCCCATGCCTGCGCTGGCCATGCCGGCATTACCGCGATCGCACACACCAGTGATTACGCCATTGCTGACCAGTGTGCCACAGCCCTTGAGAACGGCCACGGCCTGGTATTTTTGTGCCAGCGCCAGCACCGCGCCGAAGCGATCGGCCTGAATATCTCTGGTCGAACACTGCAAAAGGCGGGCGGCTTCGGCCGGATGCGGTGTGATAATCGTGTTTTGATTCAGTATCACGGTCTGTCCGGCCAGCAGGTTAAGCGCATCGGCATCCAGCACCGTCGGCTTATCGAGCCTTGATACCCTGTCGAACACGGCGCTCGACCAATCATCGACACCCAGCCCCGGTCCGCAGGCCATAACGGTGGCGCCGGTCAAGTCCTGGTCAATGGTTTGCGGATCGCCGATTGGCAGACGAATCAACTCGGGCGTGGCCGATACGCTGTCAGCAGACTGCCGGGTCGCCATTTTGACTAGCCCCGCGCCACAGGTCAGGGCCGCTGTCGCGGCCAGCACCGCCGCACCTTCCATGCCGTGGTTGCCGCCGACGACGATGACCTGACCATAACTGCCCTTGTGCGTGTTCTGATACCGTGCGGGCCAGTCGGCGAGCAGCGTGTAACCGTCAATCAGGCGCGCCGCCGACGGTACCCGCTCGAAAACCTCGCCCGGCACCGCCAGCGTATCGGTAAAAACCGTACCAGCGTAATCAGGGCCGTCGTTGGTCAGCAGGCCGCGTTTGTTACCGATAAATGTCATGGTGGTTTTGGCCCGGACCGCCACACCCAGCACAGTGCCGGAGCTTGCATCCAGGCCCGAAGGCACATCGACGGCGAGCAGCGGTTTGCCGGAGGCATTCAAGCGGTCGATCAGATCGGCCAGCTCGCCTTCGACCGGCCGGCTCAGACCGCTGCCGAACAAAGCATCGACGATCAGTTCAAAAGCCTGCGGATCAGGCAAGGTTCCACGTGACACCTGACCGCCACTTGCACAATAATCATCGTGCGCACGTTTGGCATCGCCGCCCAGAAGCTCGGTATCAAACGCCGAATACACGGTCACCGGCTTGCCCGCCGAGGCCAGCAGGCGCCCCAGCACATAGCCGTCGCCTCCGTTGTTACCGGCACCGCACACAATCAGAATACGCCGCGCGGCCGGCCAGCGTAACTGCAGCAGATCCAGCAACGCCTCGCCGGCACGGCACATCAGCTGATACGACGGTATGGAAAAGTCCTCGATCGCCGTGCGGTCGAGTTGCCGGACTTCACTGGCGCTGTACAAGGACTGATTCAAGGCCGGCTCCTATTGCAGGCTCGGTTGCTGACGCAAAACGGTTTCGAGCGCGGACGCCGCACCGGCCCCGATGCGGCCGGCCAAACGATCGAGCAGATTTTCTTTCGGCGTAAAGTTGACCAGTTCTTCGGCTTTAACGATATCGCGCGCTATGGTCCGTTCACTGGCCAGCTCATCGACCAGCCCGATCTCCAGCGCCTGCTCACCACTCCAGAACAGGCCGCTAAACAGCCCGGGCTCGTCTTTCAGGCGCTCGCCGCGACCTTTCCTGACCGCCTCGATAAACTGCGTATGGATATTGTTCAACATAGTCTCAACATGCGCGACCTGGGACGGATTGACCGGCGAGAAC
>JAGRHW010000185.1 GCA_020444765.1 Gammaproteobacteria bacterium
CTGACCGTATCGACCTGCAGGCAAGGACTGGAATGCCGGGTCCAGCGGTGTCTTGGCAAGGCTCTGCGGGTATCCGGCTCGATCTGCCCGGAACCGTCCTCCGGCACGACGGTTTCCGGCGGCGCGGCAGGCTTGTTTGTCGCGCAGGCGGCAAGTGCAAGCCAGAGCAACGCGGTGCCGGTTTTTAGCGGCAGCCTCAGGCGGCTCAAGCCCGGCCCCGTCGCTTGCCGGCGCAGGCGCTCATGAATGTCCGGACGGTGTTCGCCCAGCCGGCATGTCGTCCAGTAAACGAACGACCCGGCCGGTAATCAACATGGTCAATAAAACGGCGGCACCGAACACATACAAACCCGGATGCACCTCAATACTTGCGACAACGCCGAGCTTAACGGTAACGATCAGAACCGCCACGACCAGAACATCAAGCATGGCCCAACGCCCGTAATCGTGCATCAGTCTCAAACAGGTCCGCATGCTTCCCCCACCCTGTTGTTTTGCAGACAATATGAAAAAAAGCAGCAGTATTTTCAATACCGGCAGCACGATACTGAATCCGCTTACCAAGACGAATAATACAAAATGCCCGCCCCGAAACAGTTCGAAAACGCCTGACAAAACCGACAGGGAGTTATTCAGGAGCAGAAATTTCGAGATCGTAAGCATCGGCAGCCATAAACCAAGCGCCAGCAAGACCGCCGTCAGCACCAGCAAACCGCGCAGTATCTTGATCTGCCCGGCGGCAAAGGCTGCCGGATTTTCCTCTGTCACCCGCATTTCTCCAGTCGCATGCCGGATCGGCGATATGTTTTCAGCGCCCTGCCCCGGAATCTGCCCGCAAGCCGCCAACTGGCCGTCCGGTGGCTAAACACGTTAGAATAGCCGATTATCCCGGCCATACAGAAACCCGCAATGAAAATAATCATCCCGCTGCTGGCAATCGTCCTGGTTTTTCTTGCCTTCCGGCTCTTGAACAGCGGCAAAGGCGCCGCCGACAATCTCGCCAAAGGACAGGCGTTTCTGCAAAGCAACAAGTCAGTCGACGGCGTCCAAACACTGGCTTCGGGCTTGCAATACCAGGTATTGGAGCCGGGAACCGGCAGCGAACATCCGACCGCCAGCGATAAAGTCAAGGTCCACTATCACGGCACACTGATCGACGGCACCGTATTCGACAGTTCCGTCGAGCGCGGCGAGCCTATCGAATTCGCTCTCAACCAGGTTATCAAGGGCTGGACCGAAGGCCTGCAATTGATGGTTGTCGGCGAAAAGGCACGGCTGTTCATTCCGAGCGAGCTGGCCTACGGCAATCGCCGGGCGGGCAAGATCGGGCCAGGTTCGACCTTGATCTTCGACGTGGAATTACTGGCAATCAACCAGGGCGGCTAGCCGAAGCCCATCTCGTCATGACTGCGGCTGCTCGCCGGTTTGCTCGTCCTCATCCGCCGTCCGTATCGGTCTGTAATACAACAAGTGGCGAATATCCACCTCGTCGCCATAGCGCGACTTGATGGAATGTATGGCCTCTTTGCGCCGGCTGAATATCCTCTCCGCGCCGATACGCTGGTAAAGTCCTGAGCGTTTCAGGGCATTCAGCAGTTTCGGTTTCGGCCGGGCGATAAAAAACTCGATACCGGCCTGACGAAGCCGTTCGGCCATATGGGCAAGCATTTCCTCACCGGTGGCGTCGATCTGATCGACCGCCTCCAGATCGAGGATCAATACCTTTAACTTCGGTTTGTCGGCCACCGCATTGAGCAGTCGCCGTTCGAGATAACCGGCGTTGGCAAAATACAAGTCCCCGTCATAGCGGAACAATGCAAGCGTATCGCTGGTTTTCATGCCAAACAGATGCGCATCGCGAAACACCCCTTCCCTGTCCATCGCGACCTCGGCGAAATGCGGCTGCATGGTCCGGTAGAGATAAAACATGATCGACAAGGCAACACCGACGAATATGCCGTTCTCCAGATGCGGCGCGGTGAGAATGGTCACGACGAAAACCGTCAGGGCGACAAATCCGTCATGCGGATTGACGCGCCAGGCATGATTGAACGGCTCGATCTTGATCAGCCCGATCACCGCGATAATGATCACCGCGGCCAGCGTGGCGAGCGGCAAATGATAAAGCAAGGGCGTAAAAAACCACAGCGTCAGCCCGACCACGATGCCGCTGACAATAGCGGTAAAGCCGGTTTTCGCACCGGCCGAGAACGCCACCGCGCTGCGCGAGAACGAGCCGGACACGGCATAACCCTGGCTCAGCCCGGCGACGATGTTGGCCAGCCCCTTGCCCACCATTTCCTGATCGGCCGACAGGCGGTGGCGGGTTTCCGAGGCGATCGCCTTGGCTATCGAAAAAGCTTCGACAAAGCTCAGCAAGGCAATGATAAAGGCCGGCATCAGGAGTTCGGCAAAACGCAGGTTTTCGACACCTGGCACGACGATGTGCGGCAGTCCCGGAGGCACCGCGCCGACCACGGCTCCGCCAAGCGCTTCAAAACCGATCAACCAGGAAATCACGGTAGCGACCGCCACAGTGACCAGCGCTCCCGGCCATTTCGGATAGAAACGGCGCATCGCGATCAACAAGACGAGCGACAAGACACCGATGCCGAGCGTCAGCCAGTGCGTCGATCCTGGGATCGCCTTCAGCAGGTCCAGATAGGTTTCCAATAAAGGCTTGTTGCCGTCGAGTTTGATACCGAACAATTTGCCCAGTTGCAGGCTGCCGATCACAATCGCGGCAGCATTGGTGAAACCGATCACCACCGGATGCGAAAGAAAATCCACCAGCACCCCGAGCCGCAACAAACCAAGCACCAGCTGGAAGATACCGACCATCAGCGCAAGAATCGCCGCGTAGCTGATATAGGCCGACGGATCGAGGCTCATCGGCGCCAAGGCCGCGGCCGTCATCAGCGAAATCACCGCCACCGGCCCGTTCTGCAATTGTCGCGAAGAGCCGAACAAGGCCGCGACAATCGGTGCAAGAAACGACGCATAAAGCCCGATATAGGGCGGCAGACCGGCAAGTTGTGCGTAAGCCATCGATTGCGGCACCAGCACCAGCGCGACAGTAATGCCCGCAATGAGATCCGCCCTTAGCGTTTGCGGATTGCGCAGCTCGCCGAGCCACAGACCGGCGGCGGTAAAGCGTAGCCGTGCGTCAGCGAGCAAGGAGAGGAAAAAATTTTTCATGTCAGGATCGATGCGCGGATACGAACACGGCTTACTGCCAGCCGAGCAAACGTTTCCAGCTCGTGCTTATTTCCAGTGACAGGCTTCTTGTAGCGGTGAAATCGCCGCGGGCAGACCTTCGAGATCGAACTGGATCTCCACCGTATCACCGCCATTGGGCGCCATTTGCACCTTGAGATCCGGTGCTTCGAGCATCAACTTGATCAGTCCGATGTACTGCCCGTCGGGAAAGACGCTTTGGCGGTCGGAACCGATATTCCAGCGTGAACTGCTTTCATCGTTTTGCAGAACCGTCGTCACCCGCAGGGTTCCCGCCCCGACTTCGGTGCCCATATCGATATAGGAAACGGTTTTGTCTTCCCCGCAATGCAGGACCAGCTGCGGATTGACCTGTTTGCCCTGGATATTGACCGGCGCGATGGCCTTGGTGGTCACCGTGACGTTGGTCGAGTTATCGACTTCCGAGACCTTTCTCTCCAGCCGCCAGTTGCCCAGCAAGGCAGCCCGGCCGGCCGCCACATCGACCAATGATTTTCCGTTGATACTCAGAAAGTTGATATAACCGTTGGCCTTTTTAACCTGGCAGGTGGCCAGCAGGCTGATCTCCGCACCATCGGCATTCATGGTTCGCGCCGGCGCGTTTTTGTTCCAGACGAATTTGAAGATATCGTCGTCTTCCTCGGCCTTAACGGTTGGCAACTGGGTGAAATCGGGATGCAGACTGACCGACTTGATCGCCGCGATACAGCTATCCAGCGCCATATCGACGCCGACCGGTTCCTGCGCCAGGGCTTGGTCGCCGTTTTGTTCATCAGTCAGTTCCAGCGAGGCGACATGCGCTTCATCGGTGGTTTGTCCGGAGGGTGCGGAACCGCCAAGCAGACTCATGATCGTCGGCCCGATATAACCCCGAAGTCCGAACAAGGGACCGAGAATCTCGGCAAAGGCAACTGAAAAGACTAAGGTCAACAAGGCGACCTTGAGGTAATGATTCATATCCAGTCCTGCAGCCCCATTCGATGGTGGGTTCCTGTGTCCGCGAATGAATCCGTCTGACACACAGATGGATTCTCCCGGAATGATACAGGTTCAGACTTTCAGTGCAAGTCTGAACAAAATACGCCAAGAATTTGTTATTTCAGATGATCCTGAACATCTGGGTTTGCAAAAACCCGCGCCTTCGCGTCGCCATGCCGGTTCGCATTATTTCCCGCGGGGTTTGCCCCGCCCGTTCAATCGACTTCGATGATTTGTATGTCGAGGGTTTTCTCTGCAGTCATGGAATTGGTCACCAGGCAGATATCCTTGGCCCGCATCAGCAGCTTTTCGGCAAGCTCGATATTGGTGCCTCTGGCGACCGTCAGTTTGACCCGCAGATTGAGTTGAGTGAATTGTGTCTGCCGCTCCGGCCGCTCAAGAACCGCGTCGGTCTGACATTCGAGATTGATCCAGTCGAATTTTTTCGCGTTAGTGACAGCGCGGAACGAAAGGATATAGCAATCGGCCACGGAACCGGCGAACAGGGTTTCCGGCGACCAGAGATCGCCCGGCCCGTCGAATTCGGCCGGCGCCGCGGTGGTAATCGGTTCAAGGCCGGGCGAGCTGAGCTGAACATTGCCCGCGTTGGCGGCGATTGCACTCACCTTGTAAACGTGCGGATACTCTTGCATGTCAGTTTCCTTTTGGGAGAAGCAAAGGCTTATTCTAGCCCGTGCGCGATACGGATTATAGCGCCGGCCGGATAATTATTTAGCGCCGCAAAAAACTCAGGATAACAACAAGGCACGGACCCTATCGGCGCTTTGTTGCGGATACTCCTGCATAAAACAATGTCCGCCAGGCACGGTTTCCGTGACAAAGCAGGAATTGGCGCTAGATGCAGTTTGTGCCGATCTCGCGGCAAACGGAAACGTCTGTTCCGCCATCAGCAAATGCACGGGTACGTTCAGGCTGCGTATCTTGCGCCACAGGCCCTGGGGATACGAGGCGAATATTTTCGCTTCTAGCCAGCTCGGACATTTCAGTTGAATCCGGCCTTCTTCATTCTCACGCATGGCATAACGGACGAAACACTGTAAAGCCTCTTCATCCCAGTTTTGAAAAATGCCGCGTTCGCGCAGATAATTGGCCGCGGCCGCCCGCGACGGCCAGTCGGTACGGCGTTTTTGCGCCCGCCGTGCAAGCGGAGACAAGCGTTCGAGCAGACCGGTGTAGTGAAGCGCGGCCATGGCTCCCAGCATGCCGCGGGAAAAATAAACCGGATCGAGCAGCACCAGTTTGTCGAACAGATCCGGATGATCGGCCGCCATCATGGTCGTCAGCGCGCCGCCGAGTGAGTGCGCGACGCCGAAAACCGGTCGCCTGCTGTCGGCCGTCAAACTCAAATGATGGCGCAGTACGCCGGCGCAGATCTCGGCATTGGTGTTCCAGCCGAGAAAACGCTCACCACTGTCGCTGTCGCCATGACCCTGAACATCGGTTATCAGCAGATCAAAATCCTTTTGCAATTCGCTCAGCATCGGCCAGTAAGTCAGTCCGCACATGCCGTTGCCGTGCAAAAAATGCAACAATGGCTTGCTGGTATCATGACTTGCAAAACCACGAATCGTCAGATGGTAAGCCGACGGCCTTGACCAGGCTTGCAGTGTGTTCGGTATGCTATGATCTTTCAAAAGTCTTTGACTCAGTCTCGTTAAAAGAGGCCTTTCGTACGTCTCATCATCAGGGTCTTATTCATATAACAATTTTACTGCAATAATCAGCGTCAGACTGATGATCACCGGTTTGACAAGCCTGGCTCCGTGCTTCAGAACCAGCCCCGAGCCAAGCCGCGCGCCGATGATCTGCCCCAGGGCCATCACCAGCGCCAGCGACCACAGCACGTGCCCGCCGCTGATAAAGACCACCACCGAAACAAAATTCGTCATCAACACCAGCGGCTTGGTATGCGCGGTCGCCCGGCGCATATTATAGCCCCGCAGGCCGGCAAAGGCTGCCGCGCAGAACGAGCCCATGCCGGGACCGAAAAACCCGCCATAAAACCCGGCTCCGCCACCGACCAGCGCACCAAAACCGTGCTTACCCAGTCGTGGCGGCGAATTGCGGTCTGAAATTCGCGGTGAAAACGCCAGATACAGGGCAACGACGATCAATAAAAACGGCAGCAGCGATTCCAGCACACCGGCATCCATCGACTGGATGAGCAGGGTTCCGGCGACCGCGCCCGGCACCGCCCAGAGCATGGCCGGAATCAGCGTATCGAACTGGATTTGCCCGTTGCGGAAATAATTGACCGCCGACGACAGCGTGCCGAACACGCTCTGCACCTTGTTGGTCGCCAGCGCATTAACCGGCGGTACGCCAAGCCACAGTAACACCGGCAGAACGATCAAGCCGCCTGCCCCGGCAATCGAACTGATAAAAGCGCCAAACGTCGCAACCACGAAAAGAAGGGCCAGAGCCGAAAGGGAAAGGTCGATGATCAACGCCTTTGCAGAAGAATAAGCTGCAATTTTACAACGACACGGCCGGCGACGGACAACTCTCTCGACCTGGTGCCGCCGGTCGTTTTCCGGCGACTATACAATCAGATCAGATAGCTTGAGCAACGGCGGCACGCCGTCGTAGAATATGCGCCGCTCTGAAGCCCGGCAAGTCGCCGCACCGATCCAGTTCGCCCGCCCGGAAGAAACCCATGAACATTGAAAAACTACAGGCGCTCTCGGCGCAAATCCGCAGTAACCGGGTTTTCGAA
>JAGRHW010000186.1 GCA_020444765.1 Gammaproteobacteria bacterium
CGGCCTTCAGAAAAAACGCCATCGAGGAATTTCAGGTTATTAAGTTTGCCAACAAAGGCAGTTCTTCACATACGGCGAATATGAAATTGCCCGATGGACGGCTGCTGGCCAATGCCAAGGAGTTTATTCACAGTCTGCCGTGTTTCGGGATTGTTGAGCGGTTCAATGAGTCTATTGATCTTTTCGAGAGAGCGTTACCGGCTGAGTTTCCCCGGATAAAGTTTGAAAAATCGGTCCGGGCCAATTCTCTACAGGATCCCAGCCTGTCACTCGACGAGAAGTATGAGGCGGTACATCAGGAACTGGGCGATGAATTGTTTCAGCAAGTGATACTTCGAAACCAGATGGACATCAAGCTCTATCATTATGCCCTGGGCCTGTTTGACAGAGCCTTGGGTTGAATGCCGGGTTAAATCGTTGTGCGTCAGACGTTTCCGGTAGCCATTATATTCCGACGCATCAGCCCAGTCTTCAGGGGTAGGACATGAATATAAATCCACTTAAACGCCGGAATCATGAAGCAGAAGAACACGCGCTTTTTATGAGTCTGCTGGAGAGCCCGACCCGGCCGGCTTTTATCGGGATGGCGCGGTACTGTGAGTCAATGGGTTATGCCGGGGAGGCGGGTGATTTTTATCTCGGCATCGTCCCGGATACATTCAAACAGAAATATGCCATTGAAGAAGCACAATTGATTCGACCGGGCCAGGCTGTTGCCAGAGAGAGGCTGGTCGAATACATGCCGGAAACCTATAAGCTGGCCGCGCCGCTCAATCAGGACAAAAACCGCAACAAGGTTTTTGAACTGACCAGTATTACAAGCAAACACACATTTTTCGACTCATTTCGGGATGCTGATTATGAGACGGATGGCAGTGAGACTTTATTGCTCGACAAGCAAGGCAATCCTGTTCATTGTTATTCCTCCAGAAATCGCTGCCTGCTTCGTACGAATCCTGGCTATCAGAACACTCAGGTCCACAAGCTTGCCGGCGTGACGGTAAGTCTGGTAACCAGAAACGGGCACAACTTTTATCACTGGATGATGGATGTGCTGTGCAAGCTGGACTTGCTGGAAGCCGCAGGCATCAGGATCGAAGAAGTTGATCATTTTATTGTTTCAGGTCTGAATTACGCCTTTCAGAAAAAAACCCTGGAAATGATGGGTATAGCAAAAAGCCAGTTGATCGATCTGCAATATTCATTGCACCGCTTTCACTGTGAAAATATTCTCATGCCGCATATACCCAATACCATGGGGCGAACCATGAGTATCAGGGTCACCGGTTTCCTGCGCCGCAAGCTGCTTCCTCTTTCAAGCAGGACAAGCCCGGTTGGAAAAAAGATCGCGATACATAGAGAAAAGCGTGGTGTCAAGAATCGTGACGAAGTAAAAGCCGTACTGCTCAAGCACGGCTTTGATGTGGTTCAGTCGGAAAACCATTCTTTTGAAGATCAAATCTCAATATTTGCCAATGCAAGCCATGTTGTTTCCCCACACGGCGCGGGACTGGCAAATCTGGTTTTTTGCAAACCTGGCACAAAAGTTTTCGAATTTTACGGTGAACAGATACAACCGCCGTTCTGGATTATCGCCGAACTGCAAAGGCTTAAATACTGGAATATCAACTGCGGCTCCATGCTTGAGCATGGCGAGGCTGACAATAACAAGGATCTGGAAAAGCGGTTAAACGCGGAAATGCATGTGGACGTTGATTATCTGGAAAACTGGATCGTGCAGAACTGCGATTAGAGATTGGATCAAAACCTGAGTTTTTAGGTATTTAAGATTGTAGAAAATGGATAAAAACAATAAAAAGAAAATTGTACTTCATATCGGTCGTCATAAAAGCGGCACGACGTCCATCCAGCAGTTTTTGCATACCAATCCCGAATGGCTTGGCCGGTTCGGTTATTACTACCCGACTATTGGCAAGCGCGCCTATGCTCATCATGAACTTGGTGAGCGATTTTCAAGGCAAAGCCTGCGTTCCGCTGGTCCGGAATATCTGCTTAAAAACGACGAGTATGCGAAGTCCCTGATAGCGGAAATTGACGCAACCGATAAGTCGATAATTATCAGTTCCGAGGCCTTTCAAAACTGTGATCCCTCGGTTATCAAAAAGCTTTTTGACAAGTATGACGTCCGGATTGTTATCTATCTGCGGAACCAGGTGAGTTATCTGCCCTCAGCCTATGCGCAAAAGATTCATGCAACAGACTACGCGGGCACGATGGAGCAGTTTTATCAGGACATATTTGATATCGATTATCACAGATTCCTCAGTAACTGGGAAAGGCAGTTCCCAGGCAAGTTAACTGTCAGGATCTTCGACCGGAACACACTGATAGCAAACGATGTCGTGATGGATTTTTTACAGTCGGTTCTCGATATTGATACAAGCGACAATACTATCCCTGTTACAGGGCAGGATGCCAATCCGACACTCACCAGCAGGTTGCTCGCTTACAAACTTTATATCAATACAACCTATGGTGATTCGCTGAATCAAGCCTTCAGACGGGATTTGTATCGAGAGCTGGGAGCACTGTCGCGCACCGATGATTCTGCCAGGGTGTTGCCGTCAGCTGCGTTGGCGGAGCAGGTTATCCGCGATAGCGAAGAAAGTAACAGACTGACGGCGCGCGAGTATTTCGATCGCTCCGATTTGTTCAACAATGACTCGCTGTCATTTGGCGAAGCGTACCAGATTACCCGGCAGGAAATTGATAAGATATCCGGCCTTTTGATAAACCAGGCGCCAGGTCTGCAAGCACTTTTCCAAGAGCCGGCTAAGCTAAGGAGCTGACCGGCGTTGCCGACTACGTTTTAGGATTTTCCGGCCGGATGAACAGGGTTTCAGAGGGCATACTATATGCTCATGGTCATAGATTGTTGTGGGTTCAAGTGTCGTCCGGTCGATCGATGCCGCTGAATCACTGTTTTCATTAGTAAGTCAGCGTTAAATGAATCTGGAAGTACAATGAGAAAAATTGCTTATAGTTGCTATGTCGACGCACATCCGAAATTTGAAAAAGAGGTTCGGCGCTGGCTTTGGTCACTGATCGAGAAGCTTGGCGTCGATCCGTCGAATATTTTTATCACTTGCAGCCCGCGTGTCAGCCCGCAACTCGTTGCCTTTATTCAGCGCCATAAAGACGTCAACCTGTTCTTTGAAGAGCGTTTTACTGACCAGAGTCCCCCTGCAAACAAATGGCTTCAGCTCAAAGCGTTGACTGATTGTTCTCAGGACTATTCGCATATCGTGATCAGTGATTGTGACAAGGTCTTTCTGCAGTTTTCAGAGGAATGGTGCAACGAAAGTATTCGTGCCTGTAAATTCGTGCCGCGACCGAGTTTTTCAATTTTTGAGCAATTGTTCCAGAAGTATTTCGGGGTGCAGCCGCGATTTGTTATTGATAACCCTGACCCCAGAGATCCGGCCAAGGATAAGCGCAATTACGTGAACAATCACAATGGCGGCCTGATCATTGTCCCGAGGCAGCGTCTCAAGGAGCTTGCTCTGGCCTGGAGAAAATGGATCGATGCACTGTTGCAGGAGCCGGAATTACTTGGGCCCAATCTGAGAAACCTTGACCAAGTGGCGTTTTCCATCGCCATGCATGAGCTGCAGAGCGATATTAATTTTCTGCCGAAAAGTTTCGATATCGGGCCGAATGTCCGGCATATCGAGGAACAACTGTTCAGTCCCGGTTCGGGCCAACTGGTTCTTCATATACACGGCTTCGACGATGACGAAGGAAACATCATTTGCGGTGACGAAACACCGGAAAAGTACCGGCAAATTATCGCGGCGTTAAATAAGCAGTATATCGCCTGGAAACAGCTAGTCGTCGATTCGATAGCCGCCTGAACCTCGGTAAGATCAGCGTTTAAGATTAAATCTGCGGTTTTCTGCCGGCTTCTGTTTTTGCCCACGCCCCTTTTAGCCGGCTACCCGTTTGTGGACTTCCTGCCAGCGGTTCAGCAAACGGATGTCTTCCTCCTCGACATCTTCCAGTAACTGGTTGAGCCGGATATAGGTGACGGACAGCAACAGATAATTTGATTTTTTCCGGTCAATGAGTTGGGTTTTCACTTCGTTCATTTTCCGCAGTTCGTACTCGTCGGGCTTGCGGCTTGCATTTTCAGATGGCTCCGGATATTGGTCGCTGAAGCGCCTGAATCTGACGGCGGTTTCGGCAAGATCCAGCAAACCATTGAAATTTTGCTTGTCTTTCGGTTTTCTTATCACGATCTTGTTGATTTCTTCGCGGGTATCTTTAATAAGGCGGTCGGCATCGTAGAAGGCGTTCTCTCTGAGCATCTTCAGCAGCTTGCGTTCAAATGACAGAAACAGTAATTGTTGCTTGAGTTGCAAAAGCCCCTGATGGTTTTTCCCCTGTGCGAGAGATACATCGATACCGGCTTCTATTTTCCGCAGATCATCGATTTCTGCGTCCAGGGTTGTAGTAGGTGTTCGGGTATTGTTGCTTTCGTATTTTTCCAGAAACCACTGGACATTCTTGCTGTATCTGACGTACAGGGTATCAATTTTCTGGTTTGCGGATTTTTGTTGCCAGAAAAAATAAGCTGCCACGGCACCGCCGAGCAACAGGGTCATTAAAATGTATTTGAAGATCCCTCTGGGTTTTGGGTTGCTGTCTTTCGCTGGCTGGGTCGACGCTTTCCGTTCGCCTTTTTTCGGTCCGGCCGGCTTCGGTGGGGGCGGGTTTTCACGCCGTTCCTTCTCGGCCTCGTCGTTACTCGCGAGCGACTCAATAACGCCGACGTGTTGCGCATACATGGTGCCGGAGTCGCCGACGTAATCGTTGCTGGGTGGCGGTGGGGGCGCGCTGCCGACCGGATGATTTTTGATAATGAACCGGAAAGGCACCTGGCCGATGACGACGATATCTCCCTGGCCCATTGCCGATTTGCCGATTTTTTGTTCGTTGATATAAACGCCGTTCGCGCTGTTCAGGTCCTCGATGACCCATTTATTGTTTTCGAAACTGATGCGCGCATGGTTACGGGAGATCTTGTTGTACTTGATGCTGATTGTATTATTGTCGCTGCGACCGATTGTTTCATCCTGCACGCCGAGCTCTATATCGAGGTCCTGCAGGCTGGGGTCCAGCATGGTATCCAGACAGACGAGCCGGGCGGACGGGGAGGAGGCCCCGGTGTAGATTACTGTCTTGTCGTCTGCTCCGTTGTCACTGTTCAAGAGTTGCTCCCGAGAGAAAAAAACGCCGCGTGTATCGGATCAACCCGGTCAGGGAAGGGATACTTCCACTATTCCATAAGCCAGTCAATAGTAGCATAGTGTAATTATCCCTGATCGTTGTGCGGAGGTGCTTATCCCGGCGCTTATGCTTAAGTCTAGTTGCTACGGTCTTGCCGTGTCTGCTAAAACTGTACGCTGGTAGTTTGACGCTGCCGCAAACCGGAATGCATGATCGAGGACTGATGGGGCAAGCTGTGTTAGTGAAAAATAAAACCACCGGGACTTTTCAATGAAGTTGCATACCAGCTGTATCAGCGACGTGGGTCAAAAACGTAGCCTCAACGAGGACTGTGGACTCGTTGACGATAATCTGGGCCTGTTACTGGTTGCCGACGGTATGGGGGGGCATGGTTCGGGTGACGTGGCCAGTCAACTGACGGCGGCCGCCGTCAAGGATTTCATCAAGCAGTTCCTCGAGGGTAAGATCGATAACAGTTTTTTCAATTCCTCGGAGCCGACACCACTCGAGCATGATGCCGACAGCACCATTCAGGCGCTACCCAATCCGGTGTTTGAGGTCGTTTCTGCGGCGGTCAAAAAAGCCAACAGCGTTGTCTATGAACAGAATAAACGGCGTGGTTTTGCCGATGGCTCAGGGATGGGGACGACGCTGGCGGGTATCTGGAAGCTTGGTGCACTCAACGAAATCGTGTTGTTCCAGGTTGGCGACAGCCGGATCTACCTGTACCGCGATAAAAAACTCCTGCAACTGACGCGTGATCATACCGCCTATCAGGAGTGGGAACGTAACGGACGGACCGGGCCAGCGCCGCCACAAAACCTTATCCTGCGGGCTATCGGCCTGTTCAAGGATGTCAGCCCGGATGTGCGGACTCAAAGCGTGCACCCCGGAGATGTATTGATTGTCTGTTCGGACGGTTTGACTTCAATGCTTGATGACAAGGAAATAGAGGAGATCGTCACCAGCAAATCGTCACAGCTTGGCGTTATGGGCGCTGTATTGGTCAAGGCCGCCAACGAAAAGGGCGGAGACGATAATATTACCGTGGTTGCAGGACGGTTTGCCGAGCAGCCGTAAGTGACTCTAGAGAAAGTAGCCGTTCTTACGGTACCGTGAACGGACTTCCCCGACGACAATCATCAAACCGAGTAGAGTAAATAAAGCCATAGCCGGTTTATCGGCCTGCAGAGGCGGGCCTTTTACCGGGATTGCCGCCATATCCCGACAGCCATCACAGAGTTGAACATTTCAGGTCGCCATGCCCGGCGGGCGGAGGCGTGTGTTCAGTGGACGGCCGATGTTTTTTCGATGCCGGCGGTCGCAGAAACCAGGATCGTCTGCTTGTCGGTCTGTGTAGAGGTGGTGGTCTCCGTATGCGTTTTTACACGGGTGGAGACGTGCATATCGGTAAGTACCAGGGCGGAGCTGCTGACGTAGAGCAGGGCCGCGCCCAGTGCCAGTTCCAGCGCGATCAGCCAGTTTGGTACTTGCATGGTCGGTTTTTGTTGAGTTACTTCTGCTTGCACGGGTCAGGTTCCTTTACTGCGCAGTTTGAATTCAGGAGGAGCTAATTTTATAGTCAAGGAGACAAAAAAAATCTTCAAAAATTTGAAGTTGTCCGGGTTTTTTTTATTTTTGTAATGCTGCAAGGAAGTGGCCTGGTAAAGCGAGGCATCGGATCGATGCCT
>JAGRHW010000187.1 GCA_020444765.1 Gammaproteobacteria bacterium
CGGCCACCAGATGCCTGGCCGGCACCTCGAAGGCCGCCTTGATAAACGTCATGGCCGCGACGATCGCCGATTCGCCGACGGTCGCGCCATCCATGATGACCGCATTCATTCCGACCAGCGCATTCTCGCCGATGATGCAACCGTGCAACACGGCGCCGTGACCGATATGCCCGTTTTTGCCGATCACCGAATCGGTGCCGGGAAACCCGTGCATCACACAGGTATCCTGAATATTGGAACCTTCCTCGAGTACCAGACGCCCGAAGTCGCCGCGCAGACAGGCGGACGGACCGACATAACAATCAGGACCGACGATTACGTCGCCGATCAGGGTGGCGGTGGGATGGACATAACTGTCCGGATGGACGACCGGACGGATTTTATCGATGGCATAATACGGCATTGTATTGTCCCGGCTGCTTTAGACTAATGAGGCCGGTTTCCGCAGATCGGAACCCTGGCGTGAAGCACTGGAGATTTATTATTTTTCGCTGGTTTCCCGACTCGCCGAAAACACATGAAAGCCGGGTGAAACGCGGATTCATAATACCTTTATCGAATAAAATCGCAATCCTCCCGGCGCTCTTTCCAGCTTCCCGACGCCATTCGCAAGACAACGGCTTTACCTGATCATGACGGACGTCAAGCCACTCTTTCAGGCAGCGACTCCAGGGTAAAAGGCTGGTACAGCCGGGTGACGGGTTTTGCCGGATTGTCCTGAGCGGCGGGGTTTCGAATCCCTGCGACGGTGCTTAGAGCCTGTCTGGAATCTCTGTGTCGAAGCCAAATCGTGCTGATTTTAGACAGGCTTGTCCCCACCCCGGTACCACCGGGGCCACTCCCGTTTGACGACCGGGCCGTCATCGGCATAGGCAAAACAGGCATTGAGTTGACGCGGCGGTTGACTGTCGTCTGCCGGCCCGGAACGTTTTTGCATTTCAGCCACCATGGTCTGGTAAGCCGTTGTCGCCATCGGTCCCAGCAGCTCGGTAATATGCGTGCAACCGGTGGCTTTTCCGAGCGCCCTGTTGACCCTTCCCCGCCAACCCGGACCGATCTGCAGACCGATAATATTTTTTATGCTGGCGGCCGCGTTGCTGCAAACATGGTAGGGCGCCCACTCGGTTACGGCTTCGGCATCATGTACCACCATGTCGAGATCGAGCGTCAGGCGAACATGCATCTCGTGCAGCGGCTCACCGGCATGAATCCTTCCGCCGCGATCGCGATTGTCAAAATCATAGCTTTTGGTATCGACGATGGACCCTTCGATATCATACAAACCGTCATGGCGCCTGTACCCTGCGCAAGTGACCTTGCGTGTATGCAAAAGCTCCCGTCCAACGGGCTCGGAAAGCGGCATCAGTGGGAAGCTCCCGAATCCGCTGCCTCGCACCAGGCTGGCCCCTGACTTTTCAGGGTATTTTTTGTCAGCATCGCAACAACCGATTTGAGCGCCTCGGCATTACTTGCCCCTTGCGCGAGGGCGGACTTGTATTGCTCAAGCTGGCCGTGCGCACTGGTGCCTCGCCTGATGATTTCCCGACCATGTTCAACCTCTTTCACGCAACCCAGCTCCTCTGCGTCATCCCGAATCAATTCAAGCATTTCCTCGTACAGTTCGGCATAAGGCACGATCCGGGTACGACCAAAATCGATCAGCCCGTCATCAATACCATAGCGATGTGCCCGCCAGCGGTTCTCGTCGATCAACATCGTCAGATAACGACGCCAGCGCTGATTGCCCAGGCGCAGCCGGCAGAGCATTCTCAGCCAGCACTGGTAAATCGACGCAATACAAGCCGCGTCCTCAATCCGGGTACAGACATCGGAGATGCGCACTTCCAGCGTGGGAAATCGCGCGCTCGGACGAATATCCCACCAGATCTTGGTCGCATCCTCGATAATGCCGACCTTGACCAGCACATCGACATGGCGCATATATTCGGCATAACTGTCAAAAACCGGCGGCAGACCGGTGCGCGGCATTTCATCCCAGACCGACAAACGGTAGCTCTTCATGCCGGTATCATGACCGCACCAGAACGGCGAGGACGTCGAGAGCGCCAGCAAGTGCGGCAGGATATAGGTCACCTGCCCCATGATATCGATTCGCAGGTCGTCATCGGGCAGGCCGACATGCACGTGCATGCCGCTGATCATCAAACGCCTCACCACGGCCTGTAAATCATCGGCCAGCTGGTTGTAACGGTTTCTTTGCGTGTGCTCCTGATCGGAGTATTGCGAGAACGGGTGCGTGGACGCCGCCAGTAATACAAGTCCATACTGATTGGCGACCTCATTGACAGCCCGGCGCAGATCGATCAGTTCGGCCGCGGCCTCGGCGGCGGTCTTGCAAACCTGCGTGCCGACCTCGATCTGACACTGCATAAACTCCCGCGCCACTTGCTTGCCGAGTACCTTTTTACACGCCTTGAACAACGCGTCGGGCACTTCCCGGGCGAGATCGAGTGATTCGGCATCGACCAGCATATACTCTTCCTCGATGCCGACGGTGAACTCCGTATTCGCAACCATGGCCTTTCCCCGTCTGAGCTGTCGACATTCTAGGTCAGCTACCGCGCCTGAGCAAACCGCACGAGAGATACATTTTCCGGCCATGCGTTTCGTGTTAGTTTTAACCGGTCTGAAGCGAACGGAATACCTCAATGAATATTGCCATGCTCGGCGTGGGAGGCATAGGCGGCTACTATGCCGCGCGCCTGATAGAAGCCGGCCATGACCTGACCCTGGTCGCGCGGGGCAAGCACCTCGCGGCCATGCAAGCCGACGGTTTGAGAGTCAACCACACCGACTGGGCATTCCATAAACCCGTAACGGCTTGTACTTTTGAAGAGTTTCGCCAAACCCGCAAGCCTGCCGACATCGACCTTATCTGTCTCGCCATCAAGGCCCAGGATACCGATCAGATCGCGCGGGAACTCAGGGACTGGTACGGCAAATCAGCGCAGCGACCGGCGGTTATTTCACTGCAAAACGGCGTCGACAATGAAATCCTGCTGGCCAGGCAGCTAGGCGAAAACACCATCGTCGGCGCCCTCTGCGTCGGTATAGGCGCACATATCACGGAACCTGGCGTGATCGAATCAACCGGGCCTGCCCGTATCGTCATGGGCATCTGGCCCAATCAGGAACTCGCGGCAGACGGACCGGCCATGTCGATGATCAATGAATTGTTCGATGCCTTCAGCCAGGCAGGGGTGCCGACCGAGATCAGCGACGATATCCGCCGCGAACTGTGGCGCAAACTGATTATCAACAACGGCGTCAACCCGCTGTCCGCGCTGACCGGGCTGGATACCCGGACCCTCAGCAAAGACGGCGATTTCAGCCGCATCGTACTCGGCCTGATGCTGGAAACCGTCACCGCCGCCAAAGCCGACGGCGTCGAACTCGGCGAACAGGCCGCGCATACCATGCTCGCCTTTATGCAGGATTTCGACGCCATCAAGACATCAATGCTGGTCGACAAGGAGAAAGGCCGACCACTGGAACTGGACGCCATCAGTGGCGCAGTGCTCGAACGCAGCGAACGGCTGGGGCGTGATGCACCCTATACACGCCTGGTCCACGCGCTGCTCAAGTATCAACAAGGCTGACTGGCGGTCGGCTCCAGCTGGCAGTTTATCCCGCCACCAGCCCTCTTCCTGAAAACTAACCCGGGGTCTGCGAGTCCTTGATATGAAAGCTCGCCGGGGTTTGCTGAACCCCCATCACCCGCACGTTCAGGTCCTTGAGGATGCCGTCCTTGATGCTGTAGATCACCCCGTGGATCGTCAGCGGATCGCCTCGGCCCCAGGCTTTTTGCACGACCGGCGTCTGGCTGAGGTTGGCGACCTGTTCGATCACATTGACCTCGCACAGCCGGTTGAGCCGCTCCTCTTCGCTACTGGCCAGGTCCAGCGTCTGGCGGTGTTTGTGATAGACATTCTTGATATTGTGCAGCCAGCCGTCGATCATGCCGTGCGAAAGATTCGACATGGCGGCCTGCACACCACCGCAACCGTAGTGGCCGCAAACCAGGATATGCTTGACCTTCAGTACTTCGACGGCGTACTGCAAAACCGACATGCAGTTCAGATCGCCGGGCAGCACCAGGTTGGCGACATTGCGGTGCACGAACAGTTCGCCCGGCATCATATTGACAATCTCGTTGGCCGGCACGCGGCTGTCAGAACAGCCGATCCACAAAAACTCCGGGCTTTGCTGATTACACAGGCGCTCGAAAAAGTCCGGTTGTTCCTGGCGCATCCGTTCCGCCCAGATTTTGTTGTTCTCGAAGAGCCTGTCCATCTCTTCGTTGATTTTGTCGTCGCTTGTCAACGCCTGATGCCTCTTGTCCGTTCAATTTCAAAAATACGAACCGGTCGCACAACACGAAACGATTCGCCGGGGATTGTAAAATTATATCCGTGTTCGGGGTAAAATATCACACATCCAGCCATTCGGAATCGGCTATCATCCGGATCATAAGGTTCTGTTTTTGTTTAAAATAATGTGGCACAAAACGGAATTTTCCGATGCAACCTTTTTGCTAGTTTCATCAAATGTTAAAAACGCTATGATAACAACACCTTAACTTCTGATCGGTAAGGCATGGCAGAACAACTGAAAAAGGGCTCGAAACTCCTCTGGTACCGCATCGAATCGGTACTCGGCCGTGGTGGTTTCGGGATTACCTATCTTGCCACCGACACCAACCTGCAGACCAAGGTCGCGATCAAGGAATACCTGCCCGCCGATATCGCCGAACGCAAGCTGGACAGCTATGTCATTCCCAAAACCGGCACCGATGGCGAACTCTATCGCTGGGGCCTGACCCGCTTTATCGAGGAAGCGCGCACACTCGCCAAGTTCAAGAACAATATCAATATCGTTCGCGTGCACAGCGTCTTCGAGGAAAACAACACCGCCTACATGGTGATGGAATACGAACAGGGCAACGACCTCGAACTGATGCTCCGCACGCCGCAGTACCAGTCCGAAAAACGCCTGACCGAAATCTTCGACGCCATCATGAGCGGCCTCGAACAGGTTCACGCTCATAACATCATCCACCGCGATATCAAGCCGTCGAACATCTACATCCGCGAGGACGGCAGTCCGGTTCTGCTGGATTTCGGCTCGGCCCGCCAGCACATCGCCGGAAAAAGCCAGAACATGACCCGCATCATGACCAAAGGCTACGCGCCCTATGAGCAAATGGACGAGAACGGCGGAGATCAGGGTCCCTGGACAGATATCTACGCGATCGGCGCCTCCTTGTATTACGCCATTGCCCGCAAGGTGCCTGCCGACTCTTTCAGCCGTTTTACCCGGGTTATTCAGAAACAGCCGGACCCGCTGATTCCGGCCCGCGACCTGCCCAATGCGGCGGAATACTCGGCACGCTTTCTCAATGCCATCGATCAGGCCCTGAAATTCGACGCAGCCGACCGGCCGCAGTCGATCGCCGAATTCCGCGCCCTGTTGTTACCCGACAAAACCGGCGCGCCGGAGGCCACCGTCATCGCCACGCCGGACGCCGAAGCGCCTACTGTTTTGGCCAGTGCCGCCCAGCCTCTGTATTCACCGGCCTCGGAACCGGCTGATAAAACCCGCTACAGTGGAGTTGACCAGGCTACACCGGCGCCGATTCAGGCGAGCAGCAAACCGACAAGCAGTGTCCCGGGCCATACCGGCTCGGGCGGACTTGGCAAAGGCCTGATTGCCGGAATCGCGGCAGCGGTTCTGGTGCTGCTGGCTGGCGGGCTGTTTTTACTGAACAGCGGCGGTTCGCAAACCGACGCCGAACCGGCGAGAGCCATGACACCGGTCGCCACTGCCGGGTCGCCCTTCGGCACCGAAACACAAGGGGCCGAACCCGCGCAGGCCGACCCGCGTGATGCCGGCGCACCTCCCGCGACCGACCAGACCAGACGCCAGGCGGAACTGGAAAAGGTCGAAGACGAGCGTCAGCAGGCGGAGCAGCAACGGTTTGCTCAACAGCAAAAAGAACAAGAGCAGGTCGAGCGCAAACAACGTGAAGAACAGCGGCTCGCCGAACTCAAACGCATCGAGCAGCAGGAACAACAACGCCTCGCTCAACTGCAAAAAGAAGAAGAGGAAGCCGAACGCAAGCAGCTTGAAGAACAACGCCTCGCCGAGCTGAAACGTCTCGAACAGGAAGAACAGCAACGGCTGACCCAGTTGCAAAAGGAAGAAGCGGAAGCCGAGACCAAACGGCTCGAAGAACAACGGCTCGCCGAGCTAAAACGCATCGAACAGGAAGAGAAGCAACGTCTTACCCAGTTGCAAAAAGAAGAGGAAGAAGCCGCACGCAAAGCGGAAGCTGCTCGCCTCGAGGAACAGCAACGGCTCGCCGCTGAACGAAAACAGGCGGAAGAAAAACAACGCCTGGCGCTGCTCGAAAAGCAGAAAGCGGCTGCCAAAAAAACCAACCCTGTCAGCAGCGCCATGCTGCAGGAACGCAAGCTCCAGGATCAGGAATCGGATATCCAGTCAGTCAGCCGCCTGTTTAATGACCTGAAGGTCTCTCTAAGCAACTGCGATACTCAGACGCTGTCCCGTCACAGCAAGGCCAGAAAAACCAGCCTCGCGCTGGTGCAAAGCCTGTGCAAGGAATACAGCAAAATGGATCTGAGCATCAGCAATTTTCAAAGCAATCCCAAACGTGGCGTGGCCTCCGCCAACATCAAGATCCGCCGTCTGACCAGCAACTCCGGAGACACGGTCCTGCCCAGTAAAAGCTGGGACACCCTGCCCGTCAAAACCGTCAAGGCCGATGGGTACTGGGATTTTGTCGAGTGGTAGTGCGGCCTTACGACCAATCAGCCTGGACCGGAACACCCCGATCCCTTTATAGCGCTTCTCCTTAATCCTATTGACCTATTGGCA
>JAGRHW010000188.1 GCA_020444765.1 Gammaproteobacteria bacterium
TTTCTCGGCATGTGTACCTTTCTTGCGGTTTCCAAAAAAATTGAAACCGCGCTCGGGCTTGGCATTGCCGTGGTCGTGGTGCAGACCATAACGGTACCGGCCAACAACCTGATCCTGAACTACTTTCTCAAGGAAGACGCCCTGAGCTGGATCGGCATCACCGGGGTCGATCTGACATTTGTCGGTTTGATCAGTTATATCGGCGTGATTGCCGCTATTGTCCAGATTCTGGAAATGTTTCTCGATCGCTATGTGCCAGCCCTGTATAACGCCCTCGGCGTATTCCTGCCGCTGATCACGGTCAATTGCGCTATTCTCGGTGGTTCGCTGTTTATGGTGGAGCGGGATTACGACTTCAGCGAAAGTGTCGTTTACGGCCTGGGCTCAGGCATCGGCTGGGCGCTCGCCATCACCGCACTGGCCGGTATCCGCGAAAAACTGAAATACAGCGATGTCCCTGCCGGACTGCAAGGCCTCGGCATCACGTTTATTACAGTGGGCCTGATGTCACTCGGCTTTATGGCCTTCTCGGGGATTCAGCTCTGATACGAGCCTGGCAAAAACACGCGCATTGATGGAATAACAACATGATAGAAATAGTTCTCGGTGTAGTCCTGTTTACCGGCATCGTACTGGCCCTGGTTTCGCTCATCCTTTTTGCGCGTTCCAGACTGGTGGCCAGCGGCAACGTGTCGATTCTGGTCAACGAAGAGAAAGAACTCACGGCTCCGGTCGGCGCCAAGTTGCTCGGCGCACTTGCCAACTCCAAACTGTTCGTCTCTTCGGCCTGTGGCGGCGGCGGTACTTGCGGTCAGTGCAAGGTCAAGGTGTTTGAAGGCGGTGGCGCTCTGCTGCCGACCGAGGAAAGCCATATCAACAAGCGCGAAGCGCGCGAAGGCACCCGGCTTTCCTGCCAGGTGACCGTCAAGCAGGATATGAAAATCCAGGTCGCGGAGGATGTGTTCGGCGTCAAGCAGTGGGAGTGCACCGTCAAGTCGAACGATAACGTCGCCACGTTTATCAAACAACTGACCCTGCAGGTTCCGGAAGGCGAAGAAGTACCTTTTCGCGCGGGGGGCTACATCCAGATCGAATGCCCGCCGCATACGATTCACTACAAGGATTTCAAGATCGCCGAGGAATATCACCCGGACTGGGACAAGTTCAACGTCTGGCGTTATACCTCCAAGGTGGATGAGCCGGTGGTGCGCGCCTATTCGATGGCGAACTACCCGGAAGAGAAGGACATTATCATGCTCAACGTGCGGATCGCCTCGCCTCCGCCGGGGCGGGACGATATTCCTCCGGGCCTGATGTCTTCCTATATCTGGAGTCTGAAGCCGGGTGACAAAGTCAAGATATCCGGACCTTTCGGCGAATTTTTCGCGAAGAAAACCAATGCCGAGATGGTCTTTATCGGCGGTGGCGCAGGCATGGCCCCGATGCGCTCGCATATTTTCGACCAGCTCAAACGCCTGAAAAGCAAGCGCAAGATCTCTTTCTGGTACGGCGCCCGTTCCCTGCGGGAAGCCTTTTACGTCGACGAGTTCGACAAGCTGCAGGAAGAAAACGACAACTTCGAATGGCACCTGGCTCTTTCGGACCCGCTGGAAGAGGATAACTGGACCGGCTATACCGGCTTTATCCACGAAGTCCTGCTGGAAAATTACCTGAAAAATCACCCGGCGCCGGAAGACTGCGAATTCTATATGTGCGGGCCGCCGATGATGAACTCGGCTGTGATCAATATGCTGAAGGATCTGGGCGTCGAGGATGAGAACATCCTGCTCGATGACTTCGGTGGTTAGATATGCCGGCCTGCTCCTGCTGTCGGTCGTTCTGGTACTGCTGACAGCCTGTGAGCGGACACCGGAGCCGGTTCGATTCAACGGCTCCACCATGGGCACCACCTACCATGTCACCGTCCCTGCCCTGCCCGAAGGCCTGGACATCGAGACCATCCAGTCGAGGTTTGATGAGCTGCTGCAAAACGTCAACGGTGAAATGTCGACCTATCAACCCGATTCGGTTATCTCTGAATTCAACCGCAGCGAATCGACCGACTGGTTTCCCGTATCGCCCGCTTTTGCGCGCGTGACCCAGACGGCACTGGAACTCAGCCGCCTGAGCGATGGCGCCTATGATGTGACCGTAGCCCCGCTGATCGAGCTTTGGGGATTCGGGGCAAAGTTTCCCGACAGCGAGGCCATCCCTGACGACGCATCGATACAACAGGCGCTGGCCCGCACCGGTTTTGAAAAAGTCGAGCTGCAAACCCAACCGTTCGCCATCCGCAAGCATTCGGCGAAGGTAACCATGGACCTCTCGTCTATCGCCAAGGGTTACGGCGTGGATGTACTGGCGGCGTATCTCGAATCTGTAGGGATTACTGATTTTCTGGTGGAAATCGGCGGTGAACTACGCGCCGCAGGCAAAAGTGAGCGTGGCGATGCCTGGCGCATCGCGGTGGAAAAACCGGTCGCCGGCGAGCGCAGCGTGCAGCGGGTTATCGAATTGCGGGATGTGGGAATCGCCACATCCGGTGACTATCGAAACTATTTTGAAAAAGACGGCAAGCGCTATTCACATATGATCGACGCCGCGACCGGCAGGCCGGTCACACATCGTCTGGCCTCGGTCACGGTGCTGGCCGATACCGCCATGCTGGCCGATGGCTGGGCAACGACCCTGATGCTGCTCGGCGAGGAAAAAGGTTATGCTCTGGCAGAAAGGCGCGGCCTGGCGGCTTATTTTATCTATCGCCAGGCAGACGCATTTGAAGTCCGTGAAACCGAAGCCTTTACGCGGATTACTGGCGAACACGCATCGTAACGGGCTCGGGCCCGAGGTAGCAGCTTATGCAGATATTCCTGGCAACACTGGTGATTCTCATTCTCGCGGTTCTTGGCCTTGCCGCGGGGGTTTTGCTTGGCAACAAACGCCTCAAGGGCAGTTGTGGGGGCCTGAGCGCAATCGGCATTGAAAAAACCTGCGGCTGCGAAAACCCCTGTGAACGCCGCAAGCAACAGATGGCGGAACAGGCGGGTTCGACGGAATAACGGCGCGTCGAAACGCAAACGTCACCGATAAACGGATAAGTTCACCAAGAAGCTGGAAATCCGGCTGCAATCGTTATATATAGCGTTCAGTGCCAATAAACCTTGTAATCGATGAGGCTATACCAGCCACAGGAAACAGGGATCACCAGCCCGTAGCAGGAGAGGAAATTTGACTATGTTGCACTCACTCATCGTCAGGGACTACATGACCAAGACACTGGTTTCCTTTACACCGGATCAGGATGTCATCAAGGCAGCGCAGATTCTTGCCACGCGACGTATTGGCGGCGCGCCGGTTGTCAGCGATATCGGGAATCTGGTCGGCATACTGTCCGATACGGATTGTATCAAGGCCATGATCAAGCATCAGTTCCATCCAGGCTGGCGTGGCCTGGTGTCGGAGTTTATGTCGTCCGACGTGGAAACCGTTGATCTGGACGACAGTATTCTTACGGTCTCGGAGCGGTTTCTCAAACAACGTTACCGCCGCTATCCCGTCATGGAAGACAATCGGCTGGTCGGGCAAATCAGCAGACTGGATGTACTGAGGGCGCTGGAGAGCATGGACCACTGACACCCTGCCCGCTTTTCTGTTTACCCTCCGCCCCGGGAGCTGATCGGGATTGTCCCCGATTTGTTTTCCGGCGGCGCTGATTCCATGCCTCGCATAGTCATGACGCTGCTCGTCCGGGACGAGGCGGACATCATCGCTGATAATATTCTCTATCATTCACGAAAAGGCGTAGATGCCTTTGCCGTCATGGACAACGGTTCGACCGATGGCACACTGGATAGCCTGAGAGCGCTGGCGGACCATGTCGAGATACGCATAATCTCCAATCCTGATGGTGTTTATCAGCAGGCCGTCTGGATGACGCAACTTGCCATGCTTGCAAAAAACGAGCTGGGTGCCGATTTTGTGATCAGCAACGACGCCGACGAGTTCTGGGTTCCCAAAGCGGGCAAAACCTATACCGATTATCTCAGGCAGTCTGATTCCGTTATCACGGTTAAACGAACCAATGCTGTGTTTGACGAACGGATCCTTGAAAGCAACTATCATTATCTGCAAGCCCGGCATGCCGTGATAAAACCGGTAAACTACAGCAAGCAAGAGCAGTTGCTCGACGATACAGTCTGTATGCAGCTGGTGCCGGTCGGCCCGAAAGTGATCGTTAAAAGCCGCGGGCTTAGACGCATCAAGGGCGGAAATCACCGCGCCAAGCACTGGAATTTTTTCGGGCGACGGATGGAAAACGGTATCAGGGTTATCCACTTTCCGATTCGTTCACGCGAACAGTTTTTTGCCAATATCCGGCACCGGGCGTCCCTGCTGGATCAGCGGGCCGACATGGGCGTCCATTACAAACGCTGGGTGCGCTACTACCGGGAAGGCCGGCTAGAAGAAGAGTTCGAGCGGATGCTTATTCGTCGTGACGCAGCGGACTATCTCGAGAAAATCGGTGTTCTGGCGAAGCTTGATCACGATATATCCGTTGCCAAGTGAGCATCGGATGAGAGTGTCTGTATAGAAGAATGCTGTCCGGACACCACTCTCCTGTTAAGCCGACAGAAATGTGACGAACCACACAGTTTTGCCGTTCCTCATCAACCCTGATAGCAGGACTGCTAGGATAGGAGCCGTTTAACGGGAGCATAGCAAGGGAATCGGATTACCCGGCTCCTTCCCTATCGAGAAAATGCACAGCAAAATCGAGGCGCCAGCATCAATGCAACACCAATCTGAAAAGAAGTTTGTCGAATGGAGCGAGTGCATCACACTACGTCACCACAATGTACGTTGCGTGGCCAGACTGCTCAATACACGCAATAACGGCGCGCTGAAGGGGCTCGATGTCGGCGGTGGCGTCGGCACCTTCGCCTCGCACGTCTGCACCCTGGTCTCCGGCTGCCAGATCACCGTTATCGACAAAAGCTCACTGGCCCGTGATGGCTTCGTCGCCAACCCCGGCCTGCGCTTCGAAGAAGCCGACTTCCTCAGCATGGACGAAACCACGCGCTACGACTTCATCATCATGAAGACCGTGCTGCATCACTTTATCGGCGAAGGTGAAACCGAAACCCGCGCCAACCAGCTCGCCGCACTCGAAAAAGCCCGCCGTCTGCTCAAGCCCGACGGTTTGCTGTTGATCGAAGAAAATTTTTATGAAGACTTCTTTGGCAAAGATCTGATTGGCCGTTTTATCCTGGCCCTCACCCAACCGCGCCTGCTCGAACCGCTGATCCGCCGCCTCGGCGCCAATACCGCCGGCGAAGGCGTACGTTTTCGCAGTCTGCACGGCTGGAAAGACCTGTTTGCCGAAAGCGGTCTGGAAATCGATACACTGGAAAAATCGCCCACCTGGGGCACCGACTTCCCGCTCTGGCAACGCCTGCCCCTGCTGTGTAAACAACGCTTTCAGGCCGTGCTGAGCCTGCGCCGCGTCCCGGCATTGGCACTGCAACCCGTGATCGAGCGAACCTGGGGCAAAGTACGCAAAACCGCGGCGGCCATAGCCGCCCTGTCCACGCTGGCGCTGGTTATTTACCGCGAGGCGGAGGCCTGAGCCCCGCACGATTTCAAGTTTCAAGGAACGTTTTTCTTATCCATCGCCCCAACCAGGATGAAGGCTGTCATCCAGCCTTCATCCTGCTGTAATAATCCATTCATCTGCGTCACCGATCATCTCGCGCTTTACCTCAATCCCCGTTATCGGAGTCTTCTATGAATTTATCCCGCCTTTTTCAGGCAAGCGCGCTTTCTGTGGCCATCGCACTCGGTATATCAGCCTGCAGTGACGACGATTCGAACGACGACAAGACAAGCTCATCGACAGACGCCAGCGGCTGGTATTTCAATCGGGTTGCTGCATTCCCCGTTTGCAGCCAGATAGATGCGGCTTGTAATACTGATGATGAAACAGCCGCCGAAATCGTTGCCGCCAGTAGTGACGGGATGACGTTGATTTACACCGATAGCCCGGCAGAGTCCGTCGGCTTTGTCGATATATCCAACCCCTCCAGTCCGAAGGCAGGCGGTACGATCACCTTGAGCGGTGAACCGACATCGGTCGCGGTAAAAGAAGGCTATGCGCTGGTCGGGGTGAATACGTCGGCAGACTTTGTCAATACCAGCGGACAACTGGACGTCATCGATATCGCCGGCAAATCCATCGTGCATTCGATCGATGTCGGCGGCCAGCCGGATTCGGTGGCGATCAGCCCCGATGGCGCCTATGCAGCCGTCGTGATCGAAAACGAACGCGATGAAGATCTGGACGATGGCATTCCACCTCAACTGCCGGCGGGCAATCTGGTGATTGTCGACCTGCAGGGTGAGCCAGCGGATTGGACCACCCGCGTGGTCGATTTGACCAATCTTGCAGCCTTGTTTCCCGGCGATCCGGAACCGGAGTATGTCGATATCAACACCGATAATATCGCGGTTGTGACCCTGCAGGAAAATAATCATATCGTGCTCGTCAATCTGGTCGACGGCTCGATTACGGAGAGCTTCAGCGCCGGCACGGTGGATCTGGAGGCTATAGATACCGTTGAAGAAGACCCCGCGTTGATTTCACTGACAACGAACCTGACGGGTATTCCGCGCGAGCCGGATGGCGTCACCTGGCTTGGAAACGAACTGTTTGCAACCGCCGACGAAGGCGATATGGATGGCGGCAGCCGCGGTTTTACCCTCTTTAACAAGACAGGTGAAGTGGTATTTGAACCCGGCAACGCACTGGAGCATCAGGTGGTCAGGATGGGGCACTACCCCGACGCACGCTCCGAAAACAAGGGTAACGAACCGGAAAACGCCGAATTCGGCAGTTAC
>JAGRHW010000189.1 GCA_020444765.1 Gammaproteobacteria bacterium
GCCTTTGCTTCAGGCGGCTCGGTCGGCTACGACCATAAAAAAATGGGCATTACCGCGCGCGGCGCCTGGGAATCGGTCAAACGGCATTTCCGCGAGCTTGGCCGGGACACGCAAAAAGAAGAATTCACCGTGGTCGGCATCGGCGATATGGCCGGCGATGTGTTCGGTAACGGCATGCTGTTGTCGGAGCACATCCGCCTGGTGGCGGCTTTCAACCATATGCATATCTTTATCGACCCGACGCCGAACGCGGCGAGCAGCTACCGGGAACGCAGACGCCTGTTCGATTTACCGCGCTCCAGCTGGGAAGATTACGACAAATCGCTGATTTCGGCGGGCGGCGGCATCTTTCCGCGCAGCGCCAAGTCGATCACGCTCAGCGAGCAGGCGCGCAAGGCACTGGATATCAAGTCGACCAGCCTGACGCCAAATGAACTGATCCATAACATTCTGCAGGCGCCGGTGGATTTGTTGTGGAACGGCGGTATCGGCACCTACGCCAAATCCAGCCGCGAAAGTCACGACGATGCCAGCGACCGGACCAATGACGCGGTTCGCGTGAACGCCAACCAGTTACGCTGCAAGGTCATCGGCGAAGGCGGCAATCTCGGTTTTACGCAACTGGCGCGCATCGAGTTCGCTCAGGGCGGCGGGCAGAATTACACCGACGCGGTGGACAACTCGGCCGGTGTGGATTGCTCGGATCACGAAGTCAATATCAAGATCCTGGTCGATCAAATGGTGCAGGCCGGCGATATGACAACCAAGCAACGCAACCAGTTGCTGGCCGATATGACCGACGAAGTCGCCGAACTGGTACTGGTCGACAATTATCTGCAAACCCAGTGCATCAGCCTGGTGGCCTCCGAAGCTCCCCAGTTGCTGGAAGAGCACTCTCGCTTTATGAGTCAGCTCGAATCGCGTAACCAGCTCGATCGCGACATCGAGTTTTTACCTGATCACGAAATGATCGCCGACCGGCTGGCCGATCAGAAAGGTCTGGTTCGTCCGGAAATTTCAGTGCTGGTTTCTTACGCCAAAATGACGCTGTACGCAAAGGTTCTGAGCTCGACACTGCCGGATGACCCGTATCTGAACCGGCGCTTGTATCGCTATTTTCCTCAGCGCCTGGCGGACAACTACCGGACCGCGATCGACAATCACCGCCTGCGTCGTGAAATTATCGCTACCCACCTGGTCAACGAGGTGGTGAACCGTCTGGGACCAAGCTTTGTGTTCCGGATAGAAGACGAACTCCGGGCCAATCCCGTGGATATCTGCAAAGCCTTCGACGTGGTCTGCAATGTTTTTCATATGGATCATATCTGGACCGATATCGAGGCGCTGGATTGAACAATAAAGTGTCCGCGGCCGTTCAGCAGGAGCTGCAAATCCTGGTGCGCGGACTGGTGGAACGCACGGTGCACTGGCTGATACGCACCAGACGGTTCGATCAATCGATAGAGGAGCTGGTCGACTTCTTCGAGCCGCCGATCACCAGCCTGATCGAAAGCCTCCCCGAGAGCCTGGCGAAAATCAACAAGCAGAGCTATGTCTCGCGCGTCAAGTATTTTACCAAGCTGGGCGCCCCTGAATCGCTGGCCTCCCGCGCGGCCAAAGTGGTTCCGCTGTCCTCCTCGCTGGATATCGTCGAGATCAGCAAATCGCTGGACCGTCCCATTGAGCATGTCGCCGCGGTGTATTTCGAACTGGGCGCCCATCTCGACCTGCAATGGCTGCGTGATCAGATCGCCCTGCTCAGTGTACGCAACCGCTGGCACGCGCTCGCCAAATCCAGCCTGCGCAGCGACCTGCATTACCAGCAACGGCATTTGACGGCGGAAGTCATTCGGCAGATCAAGCCATTGAAAAGCGCAGCGGCTATGGTGGAAAAATGGGCTGGCAACAACAGCTCGGTTGTTCAGTATTCGACCCTGATCACCGAACTCAAGGCCAGCAGCGCCATCGACTTTGCGATGCTGTCGCTGGCTGTCAACGAAGTGCACAAATTGTTGCAAAGCGACCGGCCGCTGGCCAGCGCCTCCTAGCACCTGTTGAGGTTCTTCAGGTCACGGGAATTCACCGCTCCGGCCTGGAGCGGAACGACCTTTTCCAGGGTTTACCCAAGCCTCAAGGACATAAGCCGGTTAAAGGTAAATCGATTTTCGCAATTGCGACAAAAAAACGGCACCTAAAATAATATTCAAATAATTAGTCCTGCCAGATTCTGATGTAATGGAAGAAATCGCGAACCGGGAGTAAGCTTTATTTCCGTTTGCGCTTTTGTTGGCGAGGGGATATTTATTATCAGGTTATTTGACCTTAATCTCCTATTTCAACAAGTAACTGATTTTATTTAATTATATTGAAAAAGACCGGCGATAACGCAAACTTTCTGGATCTATTGCTATTATCCAGAATTATTGCTACAAATTTATCTCGACCAGTTTGGCGAAATATATCAGGTGTAATCACCGGGCTGATCCGTAGTTCAGAAGCTTTCGGTCTTTATTGCACATTAAAGGCGGGTCAAGTTTATGGAAAATCTTATTCTATCTGTTCTCATCGGACTTACTATTGGTGTGGCTTCTTCCATGTTCAGTCGAAGCCGGCATATAAAGGCGCGACTGGCCAATATCGGCGCGACAACCGTCGGCAGCTTCCTGCTCGCCCTGGTGGCAACCCTGTTCCAGATTAATGCGCCGATTCCGGCGGTTTCTGTCGTTGGCGCCCTGATCGCGCTGATGGCACTGATCATCTTCCGAAAACCCGATAGCGAACACCGCAGCTACTACCTCTGAAACGCGACTCAAACCCTCCAGCTGCCGGAAAATCCGCTTTTCACGGATAATTTGTACAAGTTCACCTTTTCCCCGCCAGGGCTGGCTTACATCCGACTCGTCCACCAAAGGATTAAGTGATACAGGTCCGGATATCGTTTCTTCCAGTTAAACGATATCTGAAATCGACCGACACGCGATTTAAGACCCTATTCTTCACGCACAGGATGCATGCAATGAAATCAGCTCTCACACCACTCGCCTGCTCAGTTCTTTTAACCATGAGCGCCTGCAGCAGTGGTGGCGGCGGTGGTTCCAACGGCATCAATACAGATGCCGTTGCCATCACTCAGGCTAATGCGGAGCAAATCGCCACGACCGGCCTCTCCGGCAGTGAAGTCGCATCCGGTGATCGCGGCTCGGTGGAAATGATATTCGAAGGCGGCAGTACCTCGCAGCATGCGGACATCTTTGTAAAATCGACGCTGTCGAAAAGTACCGGTCTTTTAAGCAACCGGAAAACCGAAAGCATAAGCAGCAATTGCGATTCAGGATCGGTGAAACTGACGTTCAATGATGCGGACAACAACCAGGTGTTGAGCAGCGGCGACAGAGCATCGATGACATATTATGACTGTGTCGAAGACATGGGCGCGGACGGCCTTATTAAAACCAACGGCTCTGTGAGTATGAAAATAAACGTCATTAACGGAGATTTAACGGACCAGGACATCAGCCTCACCTGTGATGATCTGACCCTCACCATGAGCGATGGAACGAGATCATTCGACGGCGACATGAGACTGGTGCTTCATGACGACGGAAACGTCATCAGCGAAACCGTTTCCGGCAGTAAACTGCGTTTTACCCACAAAGGCGAAACCGGTCTCCTGAAAGACTTCACCTTCAGTACGGATCTTGACAAACACTCCAGCCAGTGGATTCAATCGATTCAGGCCAAAATAGCCAGCAGCGAAATCGATGGCCAGATCGCCCTCAGCACGATCACCGAACTGCAGGGCACGGGAGATGACTATCCGGTATTCGGCGAACTGAAAATAGAAGGCGCCAACGGCAGTTATGTTTCCCTGAACGCCGATACCGGCGATGATGCTACCGTATTGCTGACAGTTTTCGACGGCAGCGTGACAGACAGCCGGGAAGTCGCCTGGCAGACACTCGATTAAGCTGGACGCACATTCAGCATGTTAAAACCGGAGGCAACTGCCTCCGGTTTGCTTTCCGCAACACATCAGCTCGTCAAAACCACCTCACCGCAAACTCGACAATCGGCTGGAATCTCCCAGACGGGCCGGTTAAGCTCGGATCCGACTCTGCTCAAACCAGGACCAGAAAACAATGAATTTTAAAACGATTGCATTCGGCAAATCCGACGGTGTGGCACGTATCGTCCTCAACCGGCCGGACAAACTCAACAGCCTTGACGAAACCATGCAGCGGGAGCTGGGCGACGCGGTACTCAGCACGCAAACCGATCCCGGCGTGCGCTGTGTGCTGATCACCGGAGCCGGCCGGGCCTTTTGCGCCGGCCAGGATCTCGGCGATGGAGAAGAGGCTTCTATTTCCCTGGACGTCGGCGCGGTACTTGAGAAATACTACAACCCCTTGATCAAAGCCATCACCGGCATGGACAAACCGGTCATTTGCGCCGTCAACGGCGTTGCCGCCGGCGCCGGCGCCAATATCGCCCTGGCCTGTGATATCGTGCTGGCGGCAAAGTCAGCCAGCTTTATCCAGGCTTTCAGTAAAATCGGCCTGGTGCCCGATGCCGGCGGCACCTGGGTTCTGCCACGCCTGATCGGCCACGCCAGAGCCAGCGCCATCACCCTGCTCGGTGAAAAAATCAGCGCTGCCAAGGCAGAAGACTGGGGCATGATCTGGAAGTGTGTCGACGACGAGGACTTGCAGTCGACCTGCGATGAACTTGCCCTGCATCTGGCGCGACAGGCAACGACCGGGCTCGCCTACACCAAAAAACTCTTGCAACTCGGTTGGCAGAATTCCCTGCCGAGACAACTTGAACTGGAGGCCGAATTCCAACGTGCGGCCGCCAGCACGCAGGACTTTCGCGAGGGCGTCGATGCATTTCGCCATAAGCGTCAGGCGAATTTTACTGGTCGATAAGGAATATAATCGCTGATCCGGATTATTTTTTCCAAAGTTGCATTATTGTCCAATCATCTGTTTTTTTCAGACTTTACGTGACTTTTTTCAACGGAAAGCGAGGCATCCGTAATGCTTGACGGGTAGCTGGAAGCTGTAGAAAAATCGGCTGATGAACCAGTCCGGGCAGCCCTATGATTCACGAAAAAATAGACTTTATCGGCAGTCACGATAACCTGATCGCCGGCGACCTCTACCGGCCCGCCACGCCTGATCCGCAAAAAAACGCCCTGCTCGTCCACGGTGGCGGGCAAACCCGCCACTCCTGGGGAGGAACCGCCCGCAAACTCGCAGAAAACGGCTGGACTGCGATTATCGTTGATCAGCGAGGTCACGGTGACAGCGACTGGCATGCTGACGGCGAATACGAATTCACCGCCTTTGCCAACGATCTGTCGGCCATAGCCGAACAAATACGACAACGTTTTGGCTCGGCGCCGGTCAGTATCGGCGCCTCGCTCGGCGGCATCGCCTCCATGCTCGCCCAAGGTGAAACCGACAAAGTCGTTCTATCGGCCCTCGTACTGGTGGACATCACACCCCGCATCAAACAGGAGGGGGTGGAGAAAATACTCGGCTTTATGAGCAAAAACGCTGAACAGGGATTTGCCTCACTGGAAGAAGCCGCGGACGCAATTTCCGCCTACCTGCCCCACAGACCCCGTCCGAAAAACCTCAACGGCCTGGCAAAAAACCTGCGCAAACACGAGGACGGCCGCTATCGCTGGCATTGGGACCCGCGTTTCATCAGTCAGAAGGATCCGGCTTCAGCGGACGCTTGGCAGGAACGTGAAAGACGTTTATCAAAAGCCGCTGCAGGGCTGCATATACCGGTCTTACTGGTTCGCGGGCAACAGAGTGAACTGGTGGAAAAAAGCGAGGTGGACGAGTTTCTGAAACTGGTACCGCATGCGAGCTACACCGATGTCAGCGACGCGGGCCATATGATTGCCGGCGATAAGAATGATGTATTTACCGACGCCGTACTTGGTTTTTTAAAAACCGTCTAAATCCCCGGCAATAAATATTTAAAATAATTATTCCCGGATTTAAACGCTTTTGAATGACCACCCGTTTAATTTGACCCGTTTCACATTATTCAAGCGGTTTTCATTGCAATCCAATAAATGACCCTTTTAAAAACGCCTACCAAAAAATAGTTCAACCCCGGTTCATCAAACCCGGAATTACTCGTCTAAACCGTGTGACCGAGACACTCAAGTTCCCACAAGAGTCTTCCGACAAAATTCGTATTACAGGTGAATTTTTATGGCCACGGGTACGGGCGATCCGTGTTTGGCGTTAATTTTTTGTAAATTACAAAGCCCCCATTTTTATCTCACTTGTCCAGAATAACAGCGGGCAGGTAAACTTAACCGTTTAATATCCCGAGTTATTCAGACATGCCAAAACGACAGCGATCCAGACTCCAGCGTTGCGCGGCGAAACACGACCGGACATAGCTAACAAACAGGAATAACAACTCGATGAAACACATCATTTTCGGCGGCGACGGATTTCTCGGTACTGAGCTGACACGTAAGCTCAAACGCAAGGGTGAACAGATCATTATCTGCGACATCAATCAAACCCTTTCATCCGGTATTTACGACGACCCGCAACAAGTCACCTATATCAATCTCGATGTTACCGATCCGGCCAGTTTCGAGCAGCTCGAAATCGACGATGACGACGTCCTGTATCATTTCGCGGCACGCTTGTTGATGCCGATATTGCCGCGTGCCGAACGCCAGCATGTTTTCTGGGATGTCCTTTACGTCGGCACTGAAAATCTGCTCAATTTCATGGAAAAGCGTAAGCTCCGGCGCCTGATTTATTTCACCACCGATATGGTTTACGGGCACACCCTGGAAAACCCGCGCACCGAAGCGCATCCGCGCGCGCCGCTGGGGCCCTATGG
>JAGRHW010000018.1 GCA_020444765.1 Gammaproteobacteria bacterium
ATTGTCCCAGACAGAACCCGGCTTATGACCAACTCCATTCTTAATCGGCTTGCAGTCCGACGCTTGTTTTTTGGTGATAAAGCGTCTGTCAAGGCCTAGTGTCAAAGTTTTGTAACAAATTGTGTCCATATCCTGTGGCGCAAGGCAAAACGTTCTCCTTTTTTTTCTAAAGCCAAATCTAGCTTGATTTTCTAATACGCTGAAAAATAAGCTATTGCTGTGCGTGTTATTTTTCTATGAACGTTCTCTAACTCTTTGTCTCATAAGAAAAAATCCCTGTTACGTTCTCCTTAATTACCTTGATCTTGAGAGGGTGAATCAATATAGTGTCGCCCAGTGGGAGAAAGTAGTAAAAAGTGGGAAATTATGGGTTTTAAAGGTTAGGCGGAACGGCAACGACCATGTTCCGCGGACTATCAGCTCTGAATCTGGACGATAAGGGTCGATTGGCTTTGCCGTCGAAGTATCGTGAGCGGCTGTCCGTGGAAGAATCCGGTGACATGGTGGTGACGGTCGATCTGAAAAAATGCCTGCTGCTTTATCCGACCTCGGAATGGGAAATCGTCGAAGAGCGCTTTGCCGCGCTGCCGGCTTTTGATGTCCAGGCGCAGGCGGTGAAAAGCCTGTACACCAACTTTGCCACCGAGGTAAAGCTGGACAAAGGCGGGCGAATCCTGATTCCGCAAGTCCTTCGCGAGCACGCGCAACTGGATAAAAAAGTATTTCTCTCGGGGCAGGGGAAAAAATTCGAGATCTGGAGTGAAGAGAACTGGAACGAGGATCTCAAGCGAATTACTAAAGAAGTAGGCAGCATCGACTGGGCCAACGTCAGTGATTCGCTCAAACAACTATCGATTTAATTCTGGCGGTTGGCTGTATTCGGTAAGTTTCGTTTCTTTCCGGGGCCGGTCCGTTGCGGAAAAAAAGTGTCGGGACGGCGCGTCTTAAACGTTTGGGGCTAGCAATGCAATCACACGGAACACATGTTCCAGTCTTGCTCGATGAGGCAATCGAGGCATTGGCGATACGGCCCGACGGATGCTACCTGGATGCTACTTACGGACGCGGGGGACATTCTTGTCAAATTATGAAAAGCCTGGGTATAGAGGGTTTTTTGTACGCAATTGATCGAGATCCGGTGGCTGTCGATCAGGCCCGCCAGCGATTTGCCGATGACGCCCGTTTTCGGATTTTTCAAATGAACTTTGCCGACATCGCTGTGCTTGCCGAGACCGAGGGTTTGCGTCACGCGCTCGATGGCGTGCTGGTAGATCTCGGTGTTTCCTCGCCGCAGCTCGATGAGGCAGGAAGAGGGTTCAGCTTTATAAAGGATGGTCCGTTGGATATGCGCATGGACCCGTCAGCCGGTGAGACGGCCGCGGCGTGGTTAAAACGGGCGGATGTGAGTGAAATGATCCAGGTGTTCAAGGACTATGGCGAGGAGCGTTTTGCGGGCAGAATCGCCCGAGCGATCGACCGTCAGCGCAGGGAGTCGGAAATCGTTTCGACCGGGCAGCTGGCCGAAATTGTCAAGCAGGCTCACCCGAAGTGGGAGCGAGGCAAGCATCCGGCGACACGTGTTTTTCAGGCTATTCGTATTCACATAAACGGCGAGCTCGAAGCCCTGAAAACCTTTTTGCAGAACGTTGCCCAGCTGCTCAAAACCGGTGGCCGGCTGGTGGTCATCAGCTTTCATTCACTGGAAGACCGAATCGTCAAACGCTTCATGCGTAGTGGTTTTAATGTGCAGACCGTACCGCGTAACCTGCCTTTGCCGGCTCAGTTGGAACATCCGTTTCGTGTGATAGCCAAGCCCGTGTATCCGGGTGAAAAGGAAGTGCAGAACAATCCGCGCGCACGCAGTTCCGTGTTGAGGGTCGCTGAAAAATGCATCTGAATAAAAACCTGGTGATCTGGATTGCTTCGTTGATGGTGGTAAACGCCTGTATGGCGTTTGCGGTCGTTTATGCCAAGCAGAAATCCCGCGCCTATCACATCGAAGTGAGTCAGCTGCGTATGATGGCTGATGATATGGATATTGAGTGGGGGCGATTGCAGCTTGAAGAGGGGGCGCTTTCGGAGTACGGACGCGTGGCGCGCATAGCCAGCGACAAACTCGGCATGCGAGTGCCGGTCGCTTCGGAAGTCCGGTTGGTGCTTGAATGAGTCAGAAACGGGCCAAAGACAGGGCGTCCGGTAGACGGAATTTCGTCCTGTTTCTGTTCTTCTGTTTAACGGTCGGTCTGGTCGTGCGGGCCGGTTATCTGCAAATCTATAACTATAAATTTTTACGTGAACAGGGACAGGCCAGGCAAAACCGGGTGATTGAAATTCCCGCCCATCGTGGTGCTATTGTGGATCGTAATGGCGCGCCTTTGGCGGTCAGTACGCCGATCGATACTGTCTGGGCGGTACCTGAGGAAATGGAGGCCGGCCGTCAATCCTGGGGGCAATTGGCTGATATTCTTGATTACGAGCCGCAAGCGTTTGCCGAAAGGATCGATGCCGCGAAAGAGCGGGGTCGGGAGTTTTTGTATCTCCGTCGGCAGGTGCAGCCCGATGTGTCCGAGCAGGTTTCCATACTTGATGTGCCGGGTGTTTCAAAAATGCGCGAGTACGCCCGTTATTATCCGGCTCGTGACGCTTTCTCGCACGTGGTGGGTTTTACCAACGTCGATGGTAAAGGGGTCGAGGGGCTCGAGCTTTCCTACGACAGCAACTGGCTGAATGGTGAGCCCGGCAAACGCCGTGTCGTCAGGGATCTGGCCAAGCGCGAAATAGAGAGTCTCGAGGTGATCCGGCAGGCCAGCCCCGGCAAGGATTTGCAACTGAGTCTGGACAGGCGTCTGCAATATCAGGCGCATATTGCACTTGATGAGGCTGTCAGAAGCAATAAGGCCGCTTCCGGATCCCTGGTGGTGATGGATGTGAAAACAGGCGAAATTCTGGCCATGACCAACGCGCCTGCCTACAACCCCAACAACGCTAACGAGCGGACAGACAGCGCCAGAAAGAGAAACCGCGCGGTGATCGATCAGTTTGAACCGGGCTCGACCATGAAGCCGTTCACGATCGCGGCCGCGCTGGAATCCGGCAAATTCAAGCCTGATGATATTGTCTACACGTCACCCGGATACTACAAGCTTGGCCGTTATGAGATACGTGACAGCAAAGACTACGGTTGGCTCGATTTGCGCGGAATTATCAAAAAGTCCAGTAATGTTGGCGTAACAAAAGTTGCGCAGCAACTCGATCCCGAGCAGATGTGGAGTGTTTACGATCGTTTTGGTTTTGGTCGGCCGCCCGGTAGTGAGTTTCCCGGTGAAGTTGCCGGTATGTTGAATCATTCGTCCCTGTGGCATGCGGTGGAACAGACCACGCTGTCGTACGGTTATGGACTTGCAGTATCGGTCATGCAGTTGACACGTGCCTATGCCGCTATCGCCAACGGCGGGGTAATGCCCCAGGTGTCTTTTATCAAACGAGAAGACGCGGGCCGTGACAGGGGTGTGCGGGTTATCTCCAAAGAAACGGCAAGCAGGGTTGCAAACATGCTTGAGTCCGTGGTCAGCTCGGAAGGAACCGGCGCCAGGGCGAAGGTGCCTGGCTACCGGGTGGCCGGCAAGACCGGTACGTCCTACAAATCACATTCCGGTGGTTATGACGAAGAGAGCTATATTTCGTTGTTTGCCGGGTTTGCGCCGGTCAGTAATCCACGCCTGGCCATGGTTGTTGTGCTGCATGATCCCTCCGCCGGCGAGCATTACGGTGGGCAGGTCGCGGCACCGGTATTTGCCAAGGTGATGGGCGATGCGTTGCGTATATTTGGCGTCAAGCCTGACGACTGGGGCTCGCTGGCTTCGCAGGTCGTGGACACAATCGAACTGGAGAATGCCCTGTGATGTCGGGCAGTGCTTCATCGGCAATGACATTGGGCGAGTTGTTCAGCGGTTTCGCCCTGTTATCCGCTGACCATGCCGGGCGGCAGGTTGCGGGCCTGACGCTCGATAGCAGAAAGTCCGGGTGCGATTTCGTTTATTTCGCCTTGTCGGGAAAAAGCACCCACGGCTTGCGTTATGTCGATGATGTGATCGCAGCCGGTGCGCTGGCCATCGCCGTCGATGCCGACGATCCACAATTGACCGACGCGCTGACAAAACACATCTCCTCGCGGGCGCTATTGATTCGGGTGACGGACTTGTCTGCCGTGGTTGGTGAGCTGGCGGCGCGTTATTACGGTAACTCGCGGGACGGTCTCACTGTCATAGGGGTGACCGGTACGGATGGCAAGACCTCGGTGAGTCATTGTATCGCACAGGCGCTGAATGCCTCCGGACGCCCGACCGGTTTGGTCGGAACGCTGGGCTGGGGCCTGCCCGGTAATTTGCATAAATCCGACATGACCACGCCGGATCCGGTGGAGCTGCACCGCCAGCTCGCCGAGATTCGCCGCGCCGGGGCCGCCTATGCGTGTATGGAAGTTTCATCGCACGCGCTCGATCAGGGGCGTGTTAACGGTATAGGTTTCGAGGTTGCAGTATTTACCAATCTTGCCAGAGACCACCTTGATTACCACGGAACCGTGGAGCACTACGGGCGAGCCAAGCAGCGCTTGTTTGAAAAGGAAGGCCTGTCTGCGGTGGTGATCAATGCCGATGACGCGTTTGGCCGGCATCTCTTGAAGTCCACCCTTGCGCCGGTGCGCCCGGTGGCTTACGCCATCGATCAGGATGCGGATGTTTTTGCTGAGTCGGTAACAGAAACGGTCTCCGGGCTTGTGTTGCTGATCCGTCACGCCGGCAAACGGATGTCGGTCGAGTCGCGTCTTGTCGGACGCTTCAATGCCTACAATATCCTGGCGGCCTTCGGTGTTCTGAGTGCGCTGGGGCTGGCCGATGAAGAAATTGCCGAAGCGCTGGCTTCTTTGCAGCCGGTCGAGGGGCGTATGGAAAAATTTGCCGCTGCAGGCAAACCCACCGTCATCGTCGATTTTGCGCATACGCCCCAGGCCTTGGCGCTTGTATTGGGCGAACTGAAGAAATATTGCAAAGGCGAGCTCTGGTGCGTATTTGGCTGTGGCGGTGACCGCGACAAGGGCAAGCGCGCAGAAATGGGGCGGGCGGCGGAAGCGCTTGCCGACCAGGTCGTGGTAACGAACGACAACCCCCGCACCGAAGACCCGCAGGCCATCGCTGATGAAATTCTGGAAGGTTTTACCGATGCCGCGTGCGCTACGGTGATACTCGACCGCGCCGCGGCTATTGAGTATGCAATCGATCAGGCGGGTGCTGAAGACTGGGTTGCCGTGGCAGGCAAGGGGCATGAGGATTACCAGATATTCGGCGCACAACGGCTGCCTTTCAGTGACCGGGCGGTTGTTCAGGCCTCATTGGGAGTGGCCGCACCATGAACATGCGTTTGTCAGAGCTGGCGGGTAACGGACTTGGTGTATTGCTCGGTGATGATGTTTCGGTCAGTGGAGTCAGCATAGATACACGTACCGTTGCCAAAGGCAATCTGTTTTTTGCGATCAAGGGACCGCGATTTGATGGACACGCGTTTTGCCGGGAAGCATCGGAAAAAGGCGCCGCTGCGGTAGTAGTCGAGCAGGATGTTGATGCGTCGGTGCCGATGTTGAAGGTGGCGGATACGCGACAGGCTCTGAAAGATATCGCCGCATTCTGGCGGCAAAAATTCAGTTTGCCGGTGGTGGCGGTAACGGGAAGTAACGGCAAGACCACGGTCAAGGAAATGATTGCCTGCATCTTTACCGGGCGTGGTGAAGCCTTGGCCACTCAGGGTAACCTCAACAATGAGCTGGGTGTGCCACTGACCTTGTTCCGTTTGAATGATGCGTGCAATTACGCGGTGATCGAAATCGGCGCAAATCACCCGGGTGAAATCGAATCGATCGTAGACCTGGTCAAACCTCAAGTCAGTGTCATCACCATGATCGGGCCCACGCACCTTGAGGGGTTTGGTTCTTTACAGGGTGTGGTGAAAGCCAAGGCAGAAATCTTTTCCGGGCTGGATGCAAATGGCATCGCTGTTATCAACCGTGATGACCGGTTTTACAATGATATGAGCGCACTGACCGGCGGACGCCGCGTTTGTTCCTTCGGTTTTGCACAGGATGCGACAGTTCGCGGTGATTATTCAAAGGGTCGATTCACGATAACAGTTGATAATCAGTCCGTATCTGTTGATCTCAAGGTTCTTGGAAGGCACAACCGCCAGAATGCACTGGCCGCTGCTGCAGCTTGCTTAGCCTGTAGTTTCTCCCTTGAAGAAATTCAACAGGGTCTGGAAAAAATGTTGCCCGTGCCTGGGCGGTTGCAAAGACGTCCGGAAGTCACCGGCTATCAGCTGATCGACGATACCTATAACGCAAGCCCATCATCAGTGATGGCTGCCATTGATGTGCTGGCGGAGCAGCCGGGGGAGCGTTGCCTTGTTCTGGGCGATATGAAGGAGCTGGGTGAAAAGGTGGATGAATTACATTTCCAGATTGGCGACTATGCCAAAAAGGCCGGCGTCGACCTGTTGTTATGCACCGGAGAACACGTTGCCCATGCTGTTGACGCATTTGGACCGTCACAAGGTTTTCTTGCCGACAATATGGAATCCCTTGTAAAAGAATTTGAGAAAAAAGTGCCGCGGCAGTGCAATGTACTTGTCAAGGGCTCGCGTTCGTCACATATGGAAAACTTTATTGAAGGGCTGCTCGCCGGTCGCCCGCATGCAGGAGGTCATACACAGTGATGCTCTTGCTGGCGGATTGGCTTGCCGGATTTAACGATGGGGTCCTGGTGGTGCGCTACATCACCTTGCGGGTGATACTCGCGGCGCTGTCCGCCTTGTTGATCTGTCTGTTATACGGTCCGTACCTGATTCGCTGGCTGAGTGCCGCGCGTATCGGGCAAAGTGTGCGAAATGACGGTCCGGAATCGCATTATGTAAAGGCCGGCACTCCGACCATGGGTGGCGCCATGATTATCGTCGCGGTTGGTATCAGCACTTTGTTATGGTCCGATCTTTCGATCCGCTATGTGTGGGTCGTGCTGTTTGTTACCCTGGGGCACGGCATTATCGGCTGGGTGGATGACTATCGCAAAGTTATCAAGCGCAATTCGGTTGGCCTGCCTGCCAAGGAAAAATTCTTCTGGCAGTCGGTAGTGGCGCTGGCAGCGAGTGTCTACGTTTATTATACATCGGACAGTGTTATCGAATTGAGTCTGATCGTGCCATTCTTCAAGGATGTTTCGATATTCCTCGGTATTTTTTACATTCCGGTCTGTTTCTTTTTTATCGTCGGTTTCAGTAATGCGGTCAACCTGACCGATGGTCTCGATGGCTTGGCTATTCTGCCCACTGTTATGGTCAGTGCCGCACTTGGCATCATTGCCTATGTCACGGGACATGCCGTGTTTGCCAATTATCTCGGCATTCCATCGATTGGCGGTGTCGGTGAACTGTCGGTTTTTTGCGGTGCGCTTGCTGGCGCCGGCTTGGGGTTTCTCTGGTTCAATACCTACCCGGCACAGGTCTTTATGGGTGATGTCGGCGCGCTTGCGCTTGGGGCTGCGCTTGGCATAGTAGCCATGCTGGTGCGTCAGGAGCTGGTGCTGGTCATCATGGGTGGCGTTTTCGTGATGGAGACGGTGTCTGTCATCCTGCAGGTTGCCTCCTTCAAACTGACAGGACGCCGGATTTTCCGAATGGCACCCTTGCATCATCATTTTGAGCTCAAGGGCTGGCCGGAACCGAGGGTAATCGTTCGGTTTTGGATTATTACCGTCATTCTTGTATTAATTGGTTTATCGACGCTGAAAATACGATGAGCACGCTAACTGAACTGCAAAATAAATCGGTTCTGGTCGTTGGCCTTGGAAAGTCCGGCTTGTCGGTAGCGCGTTACCTGAATCGGCATGCAGTGCCTTTTGCTGTGGCGGATAACCGGCAAAATCCGCCCGGAATCGCTGAGATACGCACCCGTTTCCCGGACGTCAGGGTATTCAATGAGTTTGATGCCGAGGTGTTTGGAGGGTTTGACGTGCTCGTCGTCAGTCCCGGGCTTTCTCTCGACGAGCCCGCCATCAAGGCGGCGTTGAAGAAAGGCAGGCAGGTGATCGGTGATATTGAACTGTTCGCCTGGTCTGTAACCAGGCCGGTCGTGTCGGTAACGGGGTCGAACGGTAAAAGCACCGTGGTTGCCATGCTCGGAGCGATGGCTGAAGCGTCAGGAGTAAAGGCAAAGGTTTGTGGGAATTTCGGCGATCCCGCGCTCGACTCACTCGACGATGCGGCGATCTCCCTGTATATCCTCGAGCTCTCGAGCTTTCAGCTGGAAACCACAGACTCGCTGAAATCCCAGGTGGCTTGTATTTTAAATATTTCTGAAGATCACATGGATCGTTATACAAGCATGGCTGAGTATATCGCGGCCAAACAGAAAGTGTTTGACAATGCAAGTTGTCTGGTAATCAATCATGATGACCGGAAGACCTGGCCGGTCAAAAACAGCGCAGTCAGAGAAACCGTCTTCTTCACGAATGGGGTGCCGGAACGCGGGGATATGTTCGGGATCTCGTTAATCGATGGGCAAACTTGCCTGATGCTAGGTGAAGAGCGCCTGATGCCGGTCAGCGATCTTAAGGTGGTGGGGCGGCACAATGCGCTCAATGCGCTGGCCGCTTTGGCTATAGGTCGGCAAGCAGGGCTTGCGATAAAGGATATGATTGCCGCGCTCAAAGTCTTTAATGGATTGCCGCACAGGGTGCAGTTTGTCTCCGAGAGCAATGGTGTGCGCTGGATTAATGATTCCAAAGGCACCAATGTCGACGCGACGGTCCAGGCGGTCAAAGGGCTGAATGCGCCGGTGATTCTGATTGCCGGTGGTGTTGGCAAGGGCGCGGATTTTTCACCCTTGGGCGTGGTGGCGAACCAGCATATCAAGGCGGCAGTATTGATTGGCCGGGATGCGGCGCTGATTGCCGAGGTGCTTGGTAGAACCGGTGTGCCAGTGATGTTCGCCAGTACTATGGCTGAAGCGGTGGAAAATGCCGCAAGCCTGGCAGTCGCGGGAGATGTTGTGTTGTTATCTCCGGCCTGCGCAAGTTTCGATATGTTTAAAAATTTCGAGGAACGGGGAGACATCTTCGTCCGCGAAGTGATGAGGGAGGTGGCATGAGCGCTTCAAACGCCCGACCCGCAACACGCCCGGCTGTGAAGATTCCAACCAGAATCCGGGGGGAAAGCGAATTGCTGCCAATGGTTGACTGGCCGATGATTGCCGCGCTTGCCCTGATCACGATGCTGGGTGCGGTTATGATTTTTTCGTCATCGATGCCGTTTGCCGAAAAAAACTACGGTGACCCCTTTCATTTTATCAACCGTCAATTACTGTTCATGGTCGGCGGACTTATCATCGCTTATCTGCTTTTCCGGTTTCCGCTCGACGATTGGGAGCGTTACGGGCCGTTGTTGCTGGTAACCGCTTTGCTGATGCTGACACTGGTGCTGATTCCCGGTATCGGCAGGGAAGTCAACGGTAGTCGGCGCTGGCTTAATCTCGGGTTTATCTCGGTGCAGGTGTCGGAGGCGGTCAAGCTTTTTATTATCGTTTATCTGGCCGGCTATCTGGTGCGCCGAAGCGATAAGGTGAAGCGGGATTTCGGTGCTTTTATCAGGCCGCTGGTGCTTATCTGTCTGGCCGGTGTTCTGTTGATACTTGAACCTGATTTTGGTGCCACGGTTGTTATAGTTCTTACGGCTATGGGCATGTTGTTCGTCGGTGGTGTGCAGTTTCGACAGTTCCTGGCGCTGATTCTGGCGTTTGCCGGGGCGGGTGCGCTGCTTATCTGGATTTCACCCTATCGCATGAAACGCCTGACCAGCTTTCTCAACCCCTGGGCTGACCCTTATAACGATGGCTTCCAGTTGTCACAGTCGCTGATCGCCATCGGTTCGGGTTCCTGGGACGGGGTCGGTCTTGGCAGCAGTGTGCAAAAACTGTTTTATCTCCCTGAATCCCATACGGACTTCCTCTTTGCCGTATTCGCCGAGGAAACCGGGTTGATCGGTGTACTGGTGTTGGTGGCCCTGTTTTCCTTTGTGGTCTGGCGATGTATGGATATCGCCGCCAAAGCGGATGCGGTGGGTAACCGTTTTGGCGGATACGTTGCCGTCGGCATCGGCATTTGGGTCGGCCTGCAGGCCTTTATCAATATGGGCGTGAATATGGGCATACTGCCGACCAAAGGGATTACCTTGCCGATGATGAGTTACGGCGGCAGCAGTATTGTCATTATGTGTGTGACTTTTTCGCTGCTCATTCGTATCGACCATGAAACCCGTGTTTTGAATGCGGCGCGCCTGAAACGTCTGGCGTCGAAAAAGGAGGCACGGACATGAACGCATCGCTTGGCGGCGCGCCCGTGCTGATCGCAGCCGGTGGTACAGGCGGGCATGTTTTTCCGGCGCTGGTGGTGGCGGAAGAGCTGATGGCGAGAGAAATTCCGGTCATCTGGATTGGAACGCGAAAAGGCATCGAGTCGCGAGTGGTGCCGGCTGCCGGTATTAAGCTGGAGTGGATGAATGTGGAAGGCTTGCGCGGCAAGAGTGTCTTGCACAGTCTGATCGCACCACTGAAGCTGATTCGTTCGCTGGTTCAGTCTCTGCGGGTTTTGTCAAAGTACAAGCCCCGGGCGGTATTGGGCATGGGTGGCTTTGTTACCGGTCCGGTTGGCATTGCTGCAAAAATCGTTGGCAGGCCACTGGTCTTGCATGAGCAAAACGCTGTGCCGGGCTTGACCAATCGTTTGCTTTCACGTTTCGCAACTCGTGTATTGCAGGCCTTTCCAGGGTCATTTGCGGAAAAGGTGCATGCTGAAACAGTTGGAAATCCGGTGCGGGGGCAAATCGGTTCGGAACCGCGCGGACTGACGGAGCCGAATGAGCCCGTCAGGATACTCGTTATCGGCGGCAGTCTGGGGGCGAAGTATTTTAACGAGAACTTGCCGCAAACCCTGAGTTTGCTGGGTAGTGCTTATAGCATCTGGCATCAGACCGGAAAAAACAATGCGGCAGCGGTAGTCGACGGCTATCGGTCGCTGCAGCTAAATAACAGGGTCAGAGTTGATGAATTTATCGAAGAGATGGGCGCCGCCTATCAGTGGGCGGATCTGATTGTCTGTCGTTCGGGTGCGATGACCGTGTCAGAAGTCGCCGCAAGCGGCCTGCCGGCAGTGCTGGTTCCATTTCCACATGCCGTCGATGATCATCAGACCGCCAATGCGATGTTTCTGGTTAGAGCCGGTGCCGCCAAAATACTACAACAAAAAGATCTGACGCCGGCGTTGTTGGCTGAAAACATCAAACAGCTTGGCGGACGGGCCGAGTTGCGGAAAATGGGTGAAAATGCCCGCAGCGTGGCCTCGCCGGATGCCGGTAAAAAAGTCACCGATATTCTTCTCGAGGTGGCAGCATGACACGAAGCGGCGAACAGGCGGCCAGACGACTGATGCGACGAATCAGAAATGTCCATTTTATCGGTATCGGCGGCGTCGGCATGGGAGGAATCGCCGAAGTGATGTTGCACCTTGGCTATCAGGTGAGCGGCTCGGATCAGGCAAGCAATGCGCTGGTCAGGCGGCTTGAAGGGCAAGGCGCGAAAATATTCATCGGGCATGACCGTGAGAATGTCAAGGGCATAGATGTGGTGGTTGTTTCCAGTGCGATACCACAGAACAATCCCGAGATAATGCAAGCCAGAGAAAAACGTATTCCGGTCGTTCCGCGTGCGGAAATGCTCGCCGAGTTAATGCGCTTCAGTCAGGGCATCGCAGTTGCCGGAACGCATGGCAAAACGACCACGACCAGCCTTGTTGCAAGCATCCTGGTCGAAGGCGGGCTGGATCCTACCTATGTCATTGGCGGGCAGCTGACCAGTTCCAAAACCAATGCCTATCTCGGCAAGTCCGAGTGGCTGGTAGCCGAGGCGGATGAGAGCGATGCGTCGTTTTTATATCTGCAGCCAATGATTTCCATCGTCACCAATATCGACGCAGATCATCTGCCTACCTATGAAGGTGATTTCTCCCGGCTCAAGCAGACGTTTGTGGAGTTTCTGCATCACCTGCCTTTTTACGGGCTGGCGGTTTTGTGTGCCGATGACGAAAACATTGTCGAGTTGCTGGGTCAGGTTACCCGGCCATTCGTGACGTACGGTTTGTCCGACACGGCGGATGTCAGAGCGGTCAATGTTCATCAAAACGGCAGGCAGACCTATTTTGATGTCGAGTTTCGTGATGGCCGCCGTATCGACGCCGTTACCTTGAATTTGCCGGGCAATCACAATGTGCTCAATGCGCTGGCGGCGATAGCAGTTGCCACCGAACTCGAGGTCGAGGGTGAGCATATCAAGAGCGCCCTGCAGAAATTCCAGGGCATTGGCCGGCGTGTTCAATCGCATGGCGAGTTCCCGGTCAAGGGCGGTAAGGCGATCCTGATCGACGATTACGGCCATCACCCGACGGAGGTTGCCGCAACCTTGCAAGCCGTGAGAGCGGCTTATCCGGAAAAGCGTCTGGTCGTGGTGTTTCAGCCGCACCGTTATACACGAACGCACGATTTGTTCGAAGATTTCTCCGCTGTGCTCGGCACTCCGGATGTGCTCGTGCTGACTGAAATCTATGCCGCTGGAGAAGACCCTATTGCCGGCGCTGATGGCCGTTCACTCGCCCGCTCGATTCGCAATCGCGGGCAGGTTGATCCGATTTTTGTCGAGCATATCGGCGATGTCGGTTCTGCATTGCTCAGCATACTGGAAGATGATGACTTGTTGCTGACCCTCGGAGCCGGCTCGGTCGGTACTCTGGCTGCGACCTTGCCGGATCTGTTTAAAAAGGAGTTTGCCAATGTCAGCGGGCACTGAGCAACGGGCGCCGCAGGATTACGGCAAGGTCGGGGTGCTGATGGGGGGCTGGTCCGCCGAGCGGGAAGTGTCCCTGATGAGTGGTGAGCAGGTTCTGAAAGCCTTGCTCGATGCGGGGGTGAAGGCGCAGGCGGTCGACGCGGATCGGGATCTTGCCGGCTGGCTGCAAAAGACCGCGTTTGACCGGTTCTTTAACATTCTGCACGGACGGGGTGGTGAGGACGGTGAAATACAAGGTGTGTTAGAGGTGAGCGGTATTCCCTACACAGGCAGCGGCGTACTGGCTTCGGCCTTGTCGATGAACAAGCTCAAAGCCAAGCAGGTGTGTAATGCTTGCGGTATTGATACGCCGGCCTGGATGGTGGTGGCTTCGCTGCAGGCGTGTCGGGATGCCGCCGAATCGCTTGGTCTGCCGATGGTGTTAAAGCCGGTGCTTGAAGGTTCAAGTATTGGTATCTCGATCGTCAGAAAAGCGGATCAGCTTGAGTCTGCATTTAACGCAGCTGCCAAATATGGTCCGGTGTTCGCCGAGGAATTTATCGACGGTGTCGAGGTGACGGCGGCGATACTGGGGCGGCAGGCGTTGCCGCTGGTTAGTATGTCCACGGACCGGGAGTTTTATGATTATCACGCAAAATACTTTGATGATGAAACCCGCTATCTGTGTCCGGCCGGATTGCCTGAAGACCAGGAAATGCAAATCCGCGCTATTGCATTAAACGCCTTTGACGCGCTCGATGCGCATGGTTGGGGGCGGGTGGATTTCATGATCGATAAAAACGGCACGGCGCGTTTTATCGAATTGAATAGCGTGCCGGGGATGACGACACACAGCCTGGTACCTATGGCTGCCAGGCAACAGGGTATTGACTTTAAAAGCCTGTGCTTGCGGATACTCGACAGCAGTTTTGGTGAAAGGAAATGAGTGCTTCGTCACATAATTTTCGGCATAATGCACCACTTGTTCCTTCGCTGCCATCAGCCGGGCGTAAAGCGGTTTATCCGGTCCTGTTGGCCTTGGGAATTCTGGCGCTGGCGTACTCAGTGGTCGTTTATCTGGACGATGCGGTGAGGTTTCCGGTTGCTCGCGTTGAAGTTGGTGGCAAAGCTGTATTTTTGAGCAAACCTCAACTGATGCAAATTGTAAAGAAACATACGCAGAAAGGATTTTTCGGATTGAATATCGAAGACGTCAGGGAAGAAATCCTCTCCTTGCCCTGGATTAAAAGCGCCTACGTTCGTCGGGTGCTGCCCGATCGTCTGCATGTGGATATCGAGGAGCGAACGGCGATGATGCAATGGAATGAGCATGGTTTAATCGATGACAGTGGGGACATTTTCTACCCGCATCAACTGAGCGATGCAAATACCGATATTGCTGAATGGCAGGCACGCTTTGCTCACCTGCCGCATATCCGCGGCGCCGAAGAACGCAGCGACTACCTGCAGCAGACGTTCATTAATTATCAGCGTCAGCTGGGTGACGACGTGCCGGAGTTGCTCGGTCTGTATGAAGACGACCGGCATTCACAAACCCTGTTGCTGGCCGGCAGAGTGATTGTCCGGCTCGGCTATGAACAACTTGATCAGAGGCTGAACCGTTTTAGAAAACTATTTTCGCAATACGTGCCTGACACCTCGGCTGGCAATCTGCAGTTCGATATGCGTTATCCAAACGGGTTTACCGTCGCCAGTATCGGTGAAAACTCCAATTCGACCACGGGATATAACTAATGTCTGCGAAACCAGGTAAGCAACTCATTGTTGGTCTTGATATAGGAACTTCCAAGGTCGTCGCGATCGTTGCGGAGATTTCACAGGACGGACAAATAGAAATTATCGGTATCGGCAGCGGGCGTTCCCAGGGGCTCAAGAAAGGCGTGGTGATTGATATCGAATCAACGGTCACCTCGATTCAAAAAGCCATAGAAGAAGCCGAACTGATGGCGGGTGTGCAAATCAAGTCCGTATTCGCCGGAATTGCAGGCAGTCATATCAAGAGCCTCAACTCACACGGCATCGTTGCCATCAAGGAGCGTGAAGTCGGCAGCGAGGACGTTGCACGTGTTATCGATGCGGCCAAGGCGGTGGCGATTCCGACGGATCAGCGGATCATTCACGTGTTGCCGCAGGAATTTATCATTGATGACCAGGACGGTATTCGCGAGCCAATCGGTATGTCCGGGGTCAGGCTTGAAGCAAAGGTTCATCTTGTAACCGGCTCGACGAGTGCGGCGCAGAACATCGTCAAATGCGTCCGTCAGTGCGGGCTGGAAGTTGAGGACATCATTCTGGAACAGCTGGCGTCAAGCTATTCGACGCTGACGCCTGACGAAAAAGAGTTAGGTGTGTGCCTGGTCGATATCGGAGGTGGTACGACCGATATCGCCGTGTTTACCGATGGCGCCATCCGGCATACCGCAGTCATTCCGATTGCTGGTGACCAGGTGACCAATGACATTGCGGTGGCCTTGCGCACACCGACACAATTTGCTGAAGAGATCAAGGTGAAGTATGCCTGCGCTCTTCGGCAACTGGCCAACGCCGAGGACACCATAGAAGTGCCCGGCGTAGGCGACAGGGCGTCACGGCGGCTTGCCCGCCAGACGCTTGCTGAAGTCGTCGAGCCCCGATACGAAGAGTTGCTGACACTGGTGCAGACCGAGCTCAGACGCAGCGGCTTCGAAGGGTTATGTGCCGCCGGAGTTGTATTGACCGGAGGCAGCTCGAAGATGGAGGGTGTAGTGGAACTGGCAGAGGAAGTTTTCCATATGCCAGTGCGATTGGGCTTGCCTCAGCACGTCACCGGTTTGGTGGATGTGGTGAAAAACCCGATACACGCTACAGGTGTCGGACTGTTGTTGTTCGGACAGCAGAGCCGATTGGACCCGCGCAGCGAATCTGCGGAGATCAAGACCGAAGGTGGTCTGTTCGAGCGGATGAAGCGCTGGTTCCAGGAAAATTTTTAGGGGACCGGTTTTAAACCGGAGTAGTGAGTAATTTATGCAGCCAACAGTGACAATGAGGAATTTAAAATGTTCGAATTAGTCGACTCAGTAAATGATAGCGCAGTTATCAAATTAATCGGCGTGGGCGGTGGTGGCAGTAATGCTGTCGAGCACATGGTTCACTCCAATATCGAAGGCGTCGAGTTCATCTGCGCCAACACCGATGCACAGGCGCTGGCGAAAATGTCAGCCAAAATCGCCTTGCATATCGGGCAGGGCATCACCAAGGGCCTGGGCGCGGGCGCCAATCCGGAAATAGGCCGTCAGGCCGCGCTGGAAGATCGTGACCGTATCCAGAGCGTGATGGAAGGCACCGACATGCTGTTTATTACTGCAGGCATGGGTGGCGGAACCGGAACAGGCGCATTGCCGGTAGTCGCGCAAATCGCCCGCGAAATGGGTATATTGACCGTTGCGGTCGTCACCAAGCCCTTCCCGTTCGAAGGCGGCAAGCGGATGCAAATCGCCGACCAGGGGATCATGGAACTGCGTGAGCACGTGGATTCTTTGATCACTATTCCGAACGAAAAACTGTTGTCCGTGCTGGGCAAGAACATCACCTTGCTGGACGCTTTCAAGGCTGCCAACGATGTATTGCGTGGTGCCGTACAGGGTATTGCCGAGCTGATCACCAACCCGGGCCTGATCAACGTTGACTTTGCCGACGTGCGCACCGTTATGTCGGAAATGGGTCTGGCGATGATGGGTACAGGCATCGGCCGTGGTGACAACCGGGCGACCGAAGCGGCCGAAATGGCGATTTCCAGCCCGCTGCTCGAAGACATCAATCTGGCCGGCGCGCGTGGTATCCTCGTCAACATCACGGCCGGTATGGATATGGCGATCGGTGAGTTCGAAGAAGTCGGTAACGTGGTTCGCCAGTTTGCGGCGGATGATGCGACCGTCGTCGTTGGCACCGCGATCGATCAGGAGCTCGAAGGTGAGATGCGCGTCACGATTGTTGCCACCGGACTCGGTCAGGCCGAAAAGCCGCAAATGCGGGTCGTACAGGCCAACAATCGCAACGGCCAGGTTGACTACCAGCAGCTCGAAAAGCCCACTGTCATTCGCAAAACGGCGGTAGGCTCTGGCTCGCAGGGTTCCGGGCGTGATCTGGATTTTCTGGATATCCCGGCATTTTTGCGTCGTCAGGCGGATTAAATCCGTTAATCGAGGGTAAATTACCAGTAATTAAGGTATATGGTGCACTTACAGTTGATCTACTACGATACGTAATGGTGAAAACAGCCTCCATTGATTCGCCTCGCTGGCGGAGATGTTTTGCCAGGCGTTCCCTCAAAGCGGCGAAGGAATTCAACTGTGATTAGACAACGAACATTAAAAAATACAATCCGGGCGACAGGCGTAGGTCTGCATACAGGCAAAAAAGTTTACCTGACTTTGCGGCCCGCGCCGGTCGACACCGGCATTGTTTTCAGGCGTGTGGATTTAAAAACGCCGGTTGAGATTCCCGGAAACCCGTTGAACGTGCGAGAAACTGAACTTGCTACGTCACTGGGCAAGGGAAGTGTACGGATTTCTACCGTGGAGCACCTGATGGCTGCTTTTGCGGGTTTGGGAATCGATAACTGCTATGTCGATGTCAGCGCCGATGAAGTACCTATTATGGACGGCAGTGCTGCACCATTTGTTTTTCTGGTGCAGTCTGCCGGCATTCTCGAGCAGGGAGCGCCGAAGAAATTCATCAAGATCAAAAAGTCAGTCGAGGTCCGCGATGGCGAAAAGTGGGCCAGATTTGATCCCTTCGACGGCTTCAAGGTCGGTTTCAAAATAGATTTCGATCACCCGGTTTTCAAAAACGACCTGCAGACCGCGGAAGTCGATTTTTCAACCACTTCGTTCGTGCGGGAGGTCAGCCGGGCCAGAACCTTCGGCTTCGTGCGTGACATTGAAGCACTCCGCGAACGGAACCTCGCCCTCGGCGGCAGCCCGGATAACGCGATTGTAATCGACGACTACCGTGTGCTGAACGAGGACGGCTTGCGTTATAAAGACGAATTCGTCAAGCACAAGATCCTCGATGCCATCGGCGATCTGTATCTGCTTGGTCACAGCCTGATCGGTGCCTTTTCCGGCTTCAAGTCCGGGCATGCGCTGAATAACCAGCTGTTGCACGCCTTGCTCAAAAATGAAAAGGCCTGGGAAGAGGTTACTTTCGAAGATGTCGAGGAAGCGCCGATCTCCTATGTGCAGCCGGCAGAAGCGGTTGGTTGATTCCGACGGCCGATCCGATCCGGTTCGGCCGAACGGCGGCGGGTTTTCTCAAGCCTGATTCTTTTCTCGTGCTGTTCTGACCAGCTTTTCCAGCGCGGTTTTCAGGCCGCTGTCTTCCAGAGTCCCGGCCATGGTGTCCAGCAGATCGATTGAAGCGGCCGGAATGGCTTTGGGTTTCCTGGTATGAGACCTCATGAGTTCCTGAGGCGCGTTTTTTTTACTGATTGATACACGCATCTGTCGCGCCGAAATGTTGGCGTTTTGCATGATGCCCAACAGCTCCGCGCTGAAGAAGCGTATTCTCGATGCCCAGGCTGAGCTTTGCACCGAGCAGTGCAGCACGCCTTGTTCAAGCTGGATAAAATCGATGTGGTCGATCAATGCCTTGTCCAGATGCTGACACAGCAACTCACGCAACACCTTATCCGATTGTGATTTTTGTCGCGCCTGAGCCTGGATGAGTGAGCTGATATTCTTCATAAGCGGGAAACCTGCGTCGGACAGGCGAAAATGTAGCAAACTGAAACGACCCGGTCTAATCTTCCGTGGAACACGACGGAGCAAAACCTTCCAAACGCACCTGAATCCGTTCCCGTTGAGACGTTAAATTGTAGTAAAATGGCAAGCTAATTGAGTCTTGATCGGCAATCGCGAGAGTCACCGGCATAAACTGCCCCGACTTCCGGTGTCATGTGTACGAAACGGACTATTGATCTGGTCCCGCCGTTTTCTTTACACCGATTCAACACTTCGCAATAACAAGATAGCGCTTGCGAAATAAACAGGCGTTGTGTGCGCATTTAAATTCACGGACATGTCCAATGATCGGAAATCTGGTTAAAAAATTTGTCGGCAGCCGCAATGACCGTCTTATCAAGCGGTTGCAAAAAGAAGTCGAGTCGATCAGCTCGATGGAATCTGAAATGGCGGCTCTCAGCGACGAGCAACTGACGGCCAAGACAACGGAGTTCAGGCAGCGCCTCGAGGATGGCAAAACCCTGGACGATTTACTGCCCGAAGCGTTTGCGGTGGCTCGCGAGGCGAGCAAGCGTGTGCTCGGTATGCGCCATTTTGACGTGCAGCTGATCGGTGCAATGGTGCTCGATGATGGCAAGATCGCCGAGATGCGTACGGGGGAGGGTAAAACCCTGGTTGCCACATCGGCGGTTTACCTCAACGCCCTGGAAGGCAACGGCGTACACGTCATCACGGTCAACGATTATCTGGCCAGCCGTGACGCCGCCTGGATGGGCCGCTTG
>JAGRHW010000190.1 GCA_020444765.1 Gammaproteobacteria bacterium
TACCCACACAGGCGCCACTTTCGCTACACACCGCTCTGCCGATGTACTGGATCCCCGACTAAAGCATTCGGGGATGACGACGTGGCTGTATCGAGGCATAGCGACCCACCCGTCATTTCCTCGCAGGCGGGAATCCAGCTGCGGACTGGCCGGCGAAGACGCTGGATCCTCAATAAAAACATTCGAGAAGACGTTTCCCCTGACAACAGATACGCCGATAGCGACGGCTTTTGTCGGAGTATTACCAAACAGCCTCACGAGCGACCCGACACTGAGCAACAAAGAAGGGATACCAATTTAAACAAGTCGAGGATAAAATATATTTTTATAAGCATAAATTATATATATGGAAATTCTAGTTGTTCTGACGCTGGTACCAACCGTGTTCGCCATGTTCATCTGGGAACGCTACCCGCCGGAAGTGGTGGCGATGACGGTCATGGCGCTGCTGCTGGCGAGTGGCATTCTGACGACCAAAGAGGTTCTGTCGGTGTTCAGCAACAGCGCACCGATGACGATCGCCATGATGTTTATCATCAGCGCCGCGCTGGAACGTACCGGGGTGTTGCAAAGCGCCGGGCACTGGCTGCAGCGCATGGCCGGCGGGTCGTTATTGCGCGCCATGCTGACGATGATGTTGCTGGTGGGACTGGCCTCGGCCTTTATGAACAATACGCCGATTGTGATCATGATGACGCCGATCATGATTTCGCTGGCTGCCAGCCTGAATATCGCGCCGTCACGACTGCTGATCCCGCTGTCGTTTTCGTCGATTTTCGGCGGCACGCTGACGCTGGTCGGCACCTCCACCAATATCCTGGTCAGTTCGGTCGCCGCCAGTGCCGGGGAGCCGGCCATCGGCATGTTCGAAATGACTTTACCGGGGCTCTTTTTTGCGCTCACCGGTATGCTGTACATGCTGCTCGCCGGACGCTTTTTACTGCCCGACCGGCACACGCTGGCCAATCTGATCGCCAGCCAGCCGAAGCGACGTTTTATTGCCGAGCTGCTGATTCCGCATGATTCGCGTTTCATCGGCACGCCGTTGCAACAATTACCCATTGACCCGCAAACCGGCAAAGTGATCGATGTCATCCGTGGTTTCGACTCACTGGAGCATCGGCTGGATGATCTGCAATTACAAGCCGGCGACCGTGTCGTGCTGGAAACCCAGGCCGGGCAGCTGGTCGGGCTCAAGGAGAACGGCGAGCTGACCTTTATGCAAACACAGGAAGGCATCGAACCCTTACGCGCCGAGGCGCCGGTTCTGATGGAAGCGAGCATCGGGCCCAATTCGCGCTTGCGCGACCGCCTGCTGGGCGAGCTCAACCTGGCGCGCGACTATGGCGTTTATGTGCTGGCAGTACACCGGGAAGAGACCATCGATGCCCGCCAGCTCGCCCATGTGCGGCTGCAGTTTGCCGACACCCTGCTGCTGGAAGGCTCCGCCTCCGGCATCCGGAAATTACTGGCCGATGGCGAGGTCATCAACCTGTCCGAGCCGCAGGAGCGCCCGACCCGTCGCAACAAGGCACCGCTGGCGATCGTGGTGTTGTTTGCGGTGATGCTGCTGGCCGCGTTCGGCGTGATGCCGATTGCCGGGCTTGCAATTATCGGTGTGAGCGTACTGATGCTGAGTAACTGCATCGATCCGGAAGAAGCGTTCAACGCCATCGACTGGCGCATCCTGTTTTTGATTTTCGGCATGCTCGGCCTTAGTCTGGCACTGCAGAAAACCGGCGCCGCGCAACTGGTCGTCAATTATCTTGCCGATATCGCCGTTCTTATCGGGCCGATCTGGCTGTTGCTGCTGGTCTACGCGCTCACCTCGATCCTCACCGAAATGGTCAGCAACAACGCGGTGGCACTGCTGATCGGGCCGATCGTCATCCAGCTTGCGCACGACCTCGGCTACGACCCGCGCGCCTTTATCATGGCGGTATTGTTTGCCGCCAGCGCCAGCTTTGCCACACCTATCGGTTACCAGACCAACACCTTTGTCTATAGAGCCGGCGGTTATACATTCAGCGACTTTCTGCGCGTGGGTTTACCGCTGAATATTCTGTTTGCACTTGTCGCGGTACTGGTTTTACCTGTATTTTTCCCCATCTGACACCTGACCGACATCACCATGATCGAACTCCTGATACTGGCCCTCGCCCTCAGCATGGACGCCTTTGCGGTGTCACTCGGCCTGGGCGCCAAACATAATCAGTCAGTGGGCAGGCTGGCTCTCAAAGCCGGTCTGTACTTCGGCATTTTCCAGGGCCTCATGCCCTTGGTCGGCTATCTTGCCGGAATCGGCCTGGCCAGCATGATCGAAGCTGTCGACCACTGGGTTGCCTTCGGGCTGCTGACCGTTATTGGCGGTAAAATGATCTACGAAAGCTTTGGCGAATCGGTCGAGGACAACATCTGCCAACTCAGTCACAAAATGATGCTGATGCTCGCCATTGCCACCAGCATCGATGCCATGGCCGCCGGTTTCACACTGACATTGCTTGAACCGACGATTCTGACGTCGACACTCACCATTGGCCTGACCACCTTTCTCCTCAGCTACGCTGGCGTACTTACCGGCGCCAGAAGCGGCGCCTATCTGGAGAAAAAAGCCGAAATCCTCGGCGGTGTGGTATTGATTCTCATCGGCCTGAAAATCCTGCTCGAACACACGATTTTCAGCTAGATAACATCCACCAGGTGCATGCCGCGGGCCTGAATGCTATTTCTATAAACCAGACCGGCAGTATTCAGCAATTGATCCGGACGCACTCAGATTGTCAGAGTCAGTGTCAGATAAGCGCTCTGGTAGCGCTTGACGGGTCCAAGATCCGGCCATTGCCCGGAAACGCCGGTTTCGAAGACGATACCCAACTGTAACCGCTCGTTGGCACGCCACTGCGCCAGCATGCCGTAACGGCGCTCGGGAAAACTTTCAGCGCCGTGACTGCCCTCAAGACGGGCGCCAAACGTCCAGCTTTCGGTCAGGCGATGCAGATACTCCAGACTCAATGCCTGGATGTCGCCCTGATGGCGTCTGACATACCTCAGCCACTCACCGGCCAGGTAGTTTTGCCGATTCAGCCAGCCGAGTTGCAACGCATAGACCGCACCTTCGGACTCCTCCCGCGTCATATCAGGCCAGTCAGTCTCATCACCGGGACCACTGTTCTGCCAGGCAAACTGCCAAAACGGCCCCTGGTCCTCGGCATCCTGATGCAATTCCACACGCAGGCTATCGACACCCTGGCGAGTCTTGTCCTCTTCGAACCAATCACCAAGTAGAGAGATTCGCCAGCTCAGTTCGTCCGATTCATTTTCGAGGTAGAGTGCATCTCCCCGCCACGTGCCCAGTTGAACGAGTGGCTCCGATACGAAAGCCGTATCACACACGCAAACCTCGCGATTGCCATGATGCCAGCCAATCGTCAGATCATCCGATGAAGCGGACAAAGCCAGTTCATCGAGACTGAAACCGGCATCATCGCCCTCAGCACTCGCTTCGAGGAACAGCCTGTCGTGAACGGCGTATTCCAGGGACAAATCGAGTGAGTAGTCATAATCAGTTTCATTTGTCAGACCACCTTGTTTCTTTTCAATCTGGTGGGTGGCCGTTTGCAGTTCCAGAGAAGCAGTCATCCGCACATCATCCACCAGTTCCAGTCCATCACCCTCAGGTTCAAACCAATCGGCATAGACTGCACCTGCCCCGAACGTCATCAGACCAAAAATAATGGCTGCCTTTCGGCTCCACCGGAAGCTGGAGGCCATACAAGGTCGTCTCATAGGCGGTGTCCTCACACACAACACCCTCTATATGCCACAAACCGGCGCCTTGGGCGCAAAACCTTACCAAATGATGAAGTCTGCGAGCACAACAGGCCTTGCCCTTGTAGTAAGCTGAACCTTTCTGACGCTGCCTGGAGCATGCGGCACATGCATATCCTGATTATCGAAGACGACAGAAAAATCGCCGACTTCATCGGCAAAGGCCTGAGGCAGGCCGGCTATTTTACCGAGCACACCGGCGACGGCCGCCTTGGCCTGACTCTGGCGGAGAGCGGTGAATTCGACTGCGCCGTTATCGACATCATGCTGCCACGCCTGGACGGGCTGTCGATTATCGAGCGCCTGCGGCAACGCAAGATTGCCCTGCCGGTGCTGATTCTGAGCGCCAAGCGCGAACTTGACGACCGCGTTAAAGGCCTGCGCGCCGGCGGCGACGACTACCTCACCAAACCCTTTGCCTTCGTCGAATTACTCGCCCGCATCGAAGCCCTGGTGCGGCGCGGCAGCCAGAGCACCGAAACCACGTTTTTACGCTACGCGGATCTGGAAATGGATCTGCTCTCGCGTTGCGTGCGAAGACAGGGGAAGAAAATCGTTTTGCAGCCAAAGGAATTCTCCCTGCTGGAATACCTGTTGCGAAACGCAGGCAGAGCGGTATCAAAAACCATGATCATGGAACGCGTCTGGAACTACAACTTCGACCCGAACACCAACGTCGTGGAGGCCAGAATCAGCCGCTTGCGTGAAAAAATAGACAAGGAATTCGACCCGCCCCTGATTCATACCGTGCGGGGCATCGGTTACCTTTTCGGGATCGACGCTGAGTAATGCTCGACGCACTTAAACCCCGCTCGCTCTCCGTTCGCCTGGGAATGTGGTATGCGGTTATCTTTATCGTTTTCTGCGTTTCGGTTTTTTTCCTCTATTTCATTGCGATAGAGCGCATCCTTGCCACCCGCATCGACCACGACCTGACTGAGGATGTTGACGAGTTTACGTGGCAATTCGAACAACAGGGACTGAACGGGTTGCTCGAGGAACTTCGCCGCGAAAGCCGGGCGGAAGACCCGCATGAAGTCTTTCTCTATCTCGGTACCCGCGAAGGCAAAGAACTCTTTACCAACGCAATCGACAGCTGGGATACAGACCGCCTCTCCCAGCTTCGCCGACTCAGCCCGGCGCAACAGCATCTGATGACCATCGAGCAGGACGACCTGCGCGCCCGTATTATCACAGCGTCGCTGGGTGAAAAGTACGTGCTGCAAATCGGTGAGTCGCTGGAAGTCGTCAATGAGTTTCTGGATGTGCTCGTCAAAGTCAGTGGCGCCACACTTTTCTTTGCAATTGCCTTCGGCGCCGTGTCGGGCTGGCTGATGTCACGCAAAGCCATGCGCGACATTCGCGAAGTCAGCCAGGCGGCGATCGATGTTGCACACGGGCGCCTGGAACGCACCGTCAGCAGCCGCGCCAGTGACAGGGAAATCCGGGAACTGACCAGCACATTCAACGTCATGGTCGAGCGTATCCGTTCACTGGTGTTCGGTATGCGCGAAATGACGGACAATATCGCTCATGATCTGCGAAGCCCGCTGGGGCGGATTCGCGCCAGTGCCGAGCAAACCCTCGCCGACAGCGCCGGGCTGCTGGAGGCACAGGCACATGCCGGTGACATCCTTGAAGAATGCGATCGGCTTTTGCACATGATCGATACCACACTGGACGTTGCCGAAACGGAAATGGGCGTTGCCAACCTGGAAACCAGCGAGGTTGATATCTCGCGCATGTTGAGCGAGGCCTGCGAACTCTTCGAGCCGGTCGCCGAAGACAAGCAAATCCGTTTCGATCGTGATATCCCGCTCGGATGCCGGATTCTCGCCAATACCAGCCAGCTGCAGCGGCTGATCGGCAATCTCCTGGAAAACGCACTCAAATACACCCCCGACGGCGGTGAAGTTCAGGTTCGCCTGGTCAACGAGCAGAACGGCCTGCGGATCCATATTATCGACAGCGGCGCCGGTATCTCGCTGCACGACCAATCGCGCGTTTTTGATCGCTTTTATCGGAGCGACAGCAGCCGCACGGAACCCGGTTGCGGCCTGGGACTCAGTCTGGCTCGAGCCATTGCGCGCGCTCACGGTGGTGATATAAGCCTGAAAAGCGCACCGGGGATGGGCAGCGAGTTTATCGTTCAGCTGCCGACTTCCGCACCTCTACTCTGAGTATTTTCCGACTCACCGGCCAATCCTGATCATTCGATAATGTCGCGGCAAGCTTATGGCAAGCCTCGCGCCCTATGCTGTAGTTGCCCTGGACAGCCAACGGAGCTACCGCTATGACACACTTGCATTACTCTCGATCGACCATCTCAGTCTGTATTTTACTGACCGGTCTTGCCGCCTGCAGCAACAGCGGGAACGATGAAAACGTGCCGCTGATCAGCGAAGGCGACGACCCGGCAGAGCCCTTGTTTTCGGCAACACTCTTTGACGAAGACTCATCGACAATCGATAACCCGCTGTTTCCCATGACGCCGGGTGCCTTGCTGATCTATGAGGGTACTAGCGATGAAGGGGAAACCGAGCGCGTGGAAATACACGTATCCCACCAAACACGCAGTGTCGACGGTGTGGACAGCAGAATCGCCATCGCCCGCGAATTCCTCGATGGTGAAATGGTCGAGGAGGCTTTTGACTGGTTCGCCCAGGACACCGACGGTAATGTCTGGTACATGGGCGAGGCATCGAACGACTACGAGAATGGTGCTATTGCCAGTACTCAGGGTTCCTGGGAATCCGGTGCCGATGTCGAAAACGTCGGTCAAGTCGCCAGCGCCGGCATCATCATGAAAGCCACACCGGTGCTGGGCGACCAATACCGGCAAGAAGAATACCCCGGTGTCGCCGAGGACAGCGCCCAGGTCGTGGATCTGGACAGCCCGCAGACACTTGCCAACGGCCAGAGCTACTCGACCGTGAAAATACTCGAATGGAACCCGCTCGAATCGGACAGCAGTGAAT
>JAGRHW010000191.1 GCA_020444765.1 Gammaproteobacteria bacterium
CGGCCGCTTCAAGCAGCGGCAGGGTTTCCTTGAAAATTCGGCCTTTGGAAAGCGCGATAGTCAGTTGTTGCCGGTTCATGCTCAATCCGTGGTGCGGCGTACATCGGCGCCGAGCTGCTGAAATTTTTCCTCGATCCGCTCATAACCGCGGTCGATATGATAGATCCGCCGGACCGTGGTTTCGCCCTCGGCCACCAGCGCCGCCAGAATCAGGCTGGCCGAGGCGCGCAGATCGGTCGCCATGACCGGCGCTCCGGTGAGCTTTTTTACGCCCTTGATAAACACGGTATTGCCCTCGATCCGCATGTCGGCGCCCATCCGTTGCAGCTCGTTGACGTGCATAAAGCGGTTTTCGAAAACCGTTTCGGTAACCGCGCTGGCCCCTTCGGCGACTGCATTCAGAACCGTGAACTGCGCCTGCATATCAGTCGGAAATGCCGGGTACGGCGCAGTGCGCACATCGACCGCGCGCGGCTTGTTGCCATTGGTGATCAGCTCGATCCAGTCATCACCGGTATTGATATGGCAACCGGCTTCCTCGAGCTTGAGCAGCACCGCGTCGAGTGTATGCGGGACGGTATCCTGAACGATAATCCGCCCGCCGCTGATCGCCGCCCCGACCAGAAAGGTTCCGGTTTCGATCCGGTCGGGCACGACCTTGTAGTCGGTGCCGGTCAGCCGGTCAACGCCCTGAATGCGGATGGTATCGGTACCCGCGCCCTCGATCTGCGCACCCATCGCGGTCAGATAATTGGCCAGATCGATGACTTCAGGCTCGCGCGCGGCATTTTCGAGAATTGTCTCGCCCTTGGCCAGCGTCGCCGCCATCAGCAGATTTTCCGTGCCGGTCACGGTGACGGTTTCCAGCACCAGCCGCGCGCCCTTGAGACGGCCGCAGCGGGCGCGGACATAACCGCCCTCAATGGCGATTTCCGCACCCATCGCGCGCAGGCCGTCGATGTGCAGGTTGACCGGCCGCGAGCCGATCGCACAACCGCCGGGCAGCGAGACTTCGGCCCGCCCGTAACGCGCCAGCAACGGTCCGAGCACCAGAATCGATGCGCGCATGGTTCTGACCAGCTCGTAAGCCGCCATGTAATCGTTGATCAGCGTGGGGTCGATTTCGATTTCCATTTTGTCGGAAACCGTCAGCTGCACGCCCATCCGGCCGAGCAGCGCCATCATGGTGGTGACGTCGTTGAGGTGCGGCACGTTTTTGATGACCGACGGGCTGTCAGCGAGCAGGGTCGCGGCGAGAATCGGCAGGACTGCGTTTTTGGCGCCCGAAATACGGACCTTGCCTTCCAGCGGCCCCCCGCCGCGAATGACTAGCTCATCCATAGTTAACTTCTTTTTTGAACGGAAATCCCGCTGTCAGTGCGAATCAACCCGGCGCAGCCGGGCTGACATAAACTTGGCATGATAACGAAAAACGCAGACGAGCCATAGCTCGGGATTTATTGTGGACGAACCCTAACGATAAGCAGAACGGCTCGACAGTGGCGGCCGACTCATGAAGTCAGCAGATCATCGATCCGGCAAACCTTGGCAAGGTGCTCTATTTGAACGGGAATATTGGTAAAGCGAATCTCTGATCCAGCTGCGGCGGCCAGCGATTTCCACTCGATCAGCAAGGCCATGGCGGCACTGTTCGCCTGGCTGACACCGGCAAGATCAATCTCCAGGCCGGTTTTCTGTTTGAACAGACCAGCAGCTTCCGCCAGCACTTTCGGGACAGTCTCGAAATTCAGCATCCCGGCCAGTTCATAACTGTCACCGGCCGTTTTTTTAAACGTGTAGTCGGCCATTATCCGCTGTCTTTCACGCTCACCAGGCTGGCGTTCTTTTCCTTGATCTCCTTGATCAGGCCGTCTATGCCGACCTGGGCGACACGCTGGGCAAACGTCGAGCGGTAGGTGGAAACCAGATTGATATTGTTGACGTCGATGTCGTAGATCTTCCACTGCTCGTCTTTCAGGCGCAGTTTGTAGTTGACCGGGACACCCTTGTTGCCAGGCTGCAGAAACACGGCCCGGACGATGGCGCGATCATCGCGCTTTTCCGGAATAAAGGGCTTGAACTCCATTTCCTGGCCGGTATAGAGCGTCAGCGCCGACATATAGGTATTGAGCAGCAACTCCTTGAATTCGGTGACCAGTTCGTTGCGCTGCTCCGGCGTCGCCTCACGCCAGTTTTTGCCGAGCGACAAAGCGGTCATGGCTTCAAAATCCAGATGCGGGATGATTTTCTCGTCGACCAGGCTCTTGAGCGCGACCGGGTCATTTTCCAGCTTTTCTTTTTCCTGCGTCAGGATATCCATGACTTCACGGGTGGAGGATTCCACCAGATCCTGCGCCGGGTGTGCAAAAGCCAGCGATGTGAACATCAACATCACCAGACCGCCAAGTATTTGTTTAATATTACTTTTCATAACATAAACTCCATTCATTCCAGCCCCGGTCAGCATTCGTTCGGGCCGGTTTACTGCTTATTTTTTACCACCGGAGCTGAATATATACTGACCAATCAGACGCTCCAGCACCATGGCCGACTGCGTGAAGTCTATGACATCACCATCCTGCAAAAAATCCAGCGAACCGCCGGGTTCGAGACCTACGTACTGTTCTCCGAGCAAGCCGGAGGTATAGATATTGGCGGCCGTGTCGGTCGGAAATCCATCATACTGCCCCTTGATATGCAGGGTGACATTGGCCTTGAAGGTCTCCATATCATAATCGATCGACTCAACCTCACCGACCTGAACGCCGCCGACCGCTACTTTCGAACGCACCTTGAGCCCGCCTATATCCTCAAAAGAGGCTTTGACCGTGTATCCCTTGTCGGTGCCGAAACTGGCCAGGTTACTCACCTTGAGCGCGAGCATCACGAGAGCGGCGATTCCTAGCGCCATAAAAAAACCGACCAGGATTTCGATTGTCCGGGAATTCATAAACGTTGCTCCGTCCTACACATTGAACATCAGCGCGGTGAGCAGGAAATCCAGCCCGAGCACCGCAAGCGAGGCATTGACCACGGTCCGCGTGGTCGCGCGACTGACACCTTCGGATGTCGGTATGCAGTCATACCCTTCAAAGATGGCTATCCAGGTGACGATGACGCCAAAGACAACCGACTTGATGACCCCATTGATCAGGTCTTCCTTAAAATCCACGCTGGACTGCATTTGCGACCAGTACGCACCGCCGTCCGCACCCAGCAACTCGACACCGACCAGATAGCCGCCGATGATTGCAACCGCGGAAAACATCGCGGCCAGCATCGGCATCGAAATGACACCGGCCAGAAAGCGCGGCGCCAGTACCCGCTTGTACGGATCGACCGCCATCATCTCGAGACCGGAAAGCTGCTCGGTGGCTTTCATCAAACCGATCTCCGCGGTCAGCGCCGAACCGGCCCGGCCAGCAAACAGCAAGCCTGTCACCACCGGCCCAAGCTCGCGCAGCAGTGTCAGCGCCAGCACCACGCCGAGCGATTCCTCGGCATTAAAGCCAACCAGCGTGTTGTATAACTGCAGAGCCAGCACCATGCCGACAAACAAACCGGAGACCAGAATGATCAGCAGCGTCAGCACGCCAACCGAATAAATCTGTTTGATCACCAGACCGGGCTTGAGCAGCAGCGCTGCGTGAGCAATCAGCAAACGCAGCAGGAACAGATGACCGCGCCCGAGTCGTTCCAGCGATCCGAGACCGCGCCGGCCAAGCCGCTGTAAGCCATCAAGCATCTGCGCTCTCCCTGCCCAGCAAGTCGGCCCGGTATTCCGGCGCCGGATACTGGAACGGCACCGGTCCGTCCGGAAGACCCTGGATAAACTGTCTCACCCAGGCCGATTCCGACTCACGAATCTGCTCCGGGGTACCGCCTTCCACCACCACGCCGTCGGACACGATAAAGACGTGATCCGCGATCGACAGGGTTTCCTGAACATCGTGCGAAACGATCACCGAAGTCAGTCCCAGCGCATCGTTAACGGTGTGCAGAAGCTCGATCAACACGCCCATGGAAATCGGGTCCTGGCCGGTGAAGGGTTCGTCATACATGATCATCATCGGATCGAGTATCAGCGCGCGCGCCAGCGAAACACGCCGCGACATGCCGCCGGACAATTCGCCGGGCATCATGTCTCGTGCACCGCGCAGGCCGACAGCGTGCAGACGGGTAAGAACCAGATGACGAATCAGTTTTTCCGGCAGTTTGGTGTGCTCACGCAGCGGATAGGCGACGTTGTCGAATACACTCAGATCGGTCAGCAGGGCGCCGGACTGAAACAGCATGCCCATACGCTTGCGTTGTTCGTAGAGTTTTTTCTGCGAGAGTTTGTGGATATTCTCGCCATCGAAATGCACCGTCCCCTGAGACGGTTTGAGTTGCGCGCCGATCAGTTTCAGAAGCGTGGTCTTACCGGTTCCGCTCGGTCCCATGATGGCGCAGATCCCGCCGCGCGGGATATCCATATTGATGCCCTTGAAGATCTTTTTGCTGCCACGGGAAAAGTGCAAATCGCGAATTTGCACGAGAGCATCCGGCCGGGTTTTATTGTTGTTATCCACAAATTCCTGAAAATTCTGGTAGAAACCAGCGCCACAGTCTCTAACTGCAAAGCCGGGTCGTCAATCGAAAAAATGTAACAGCCCAAAGCGAACCATTATGTCAGCAACTGAATGAGCACAGTAACATTTCTGATTGCTTCAATATCCATACCACCATCGATCAGTAGCATGTGTTCTTCATTATCATTTTGCAACCATTGCGCAAGACGGCCTTTCAATTGGCGCAGATCCATCGCCTCCTCGCGACCGATCAAGGCACAGTGTAAAGCCGGCTTCAGCGGGCTTGCATGACAGGGTTGTAAAGCAACGGCCTGTTCATCGGCTCGGATAAAAAACGAGGTGTCCTGTTGATCGACAAACAGACAATACGGTTTGCCTGTGTCGCGGACCAGCGACGGCAACGAGTCATCCGATGACTGATTTGCAAACACCACGAAACCGGTCACCCGGTCGAAAAATGAAGCGGTCAAGGGCGGCAGCGGTTGTGCGCCCGGCTCCAGAAAAATACGAAAACCTTCGGGTAAATCCGAAAAAAAATCCTCTCCACCGACAGCCAGCTCGTGCAGATCCCGGGTAGTCAACAGACAGGCGGAAAAATCATTGGCGAAATACACCAGCTTCCAGTCAGCCGGCAGATCCTCCGGATAATAACTGCCGTTCCAGGCCGGATTGCAAATTCCGCGAGTCGCTACTGTAATGTTTGCCATGGTCCTTATTACCCGGGGTAGTCGCATCCACTGATCGCCGGCCGGGCCGCCGATTGCGCGTGAAAAATTCTCAGAAGCGATTAAACTTGCGCCAGTTCGTTCGTTTCCGGAACCACATAATGCGACTTTACCTGTCTCTGGCCAAGTTTCTGCTGATCACCCTGCTCCTCGGCAGCAGCGGTTGCGCGACCTATTCCGCCAGCCAGGCCGTCCATGACCCGTGGGAAGGCTATAACCGCGCCATGTTCAAATTCAACGACAAGCTTGACCGCTACGCGATGAAGCCAATCGCCAAAGGTTACAAGTTTGTCACGCCGGACATCGTTGAAAAAGGCATCAGCAACTTCTTCAGCAATATTGATGACGTCACCGTTACCGTCAACGATATTCTGCAGGGCAAATTTCTGCAGGCCGCCCAGGATTCCACGCGGTTTCTGCTCAACACCACGTTAGGACTGGGCGGTTTTTTCGATATCGCCACACCACTCGGACTGGAAAAACACCGGGAAGACTTCGGCCAGACGCTGGGTAAATGGGGCGTCGCCGAAGGCCCCTATATAGTCTGGCCTTTTCTCGGCCCGGCGACGGTCCGCAGCTCCGGCGGCCGGGTTACCGACTGGTTTGCCGATCCGCTGACCTATGTATCGCCGGACTGGGCGAAATATTCGCTGGTCGGCGGTGAATTCGTGGACATTCGGGCGCAACTGCTGGAGGCGTCCAACCTGCTGGATACCGTGTTCGACCCGTACACCTTTATGCGCGATGCTTACGTTCTCAATCGGCGTAAACTCGCTTATGACGACCGGTTCCCGGCGGACGCCGGTGAAGACGCAACAGACGAACTGGATCTGCTAGACGGCGACCGCCCCGCACAAGACGAGCTGGACCAGCTCGACCTGCCGGGCGCTCAACCCGACGCTCTCGATGAGCTGGACGAACTGGATGAGTTCGACCGTCTTGAGCTCGATACCCAACCAGCCGCGCCGCCGCCCGACGAACTCGACATGCTGGACATGCTCGAGGAACTCGAGCAGTCGGAGGGCGCCACGGCGACACAGTAGTCCTGACCCGGCTGCGGGCTGGTGTCAGCCGGAGCCATTACCAACATGATAAAGGTGTTTTATGCTTCTCAACTTGCTGGCCTTAATTACCGGGCTTGCACTTTTGGTCTGGAGTTCGGATAAGTTCATTCTCGGTGCCTCGGCCACTGCCAAATCGCTTGGCGTCAGCCCTTTGATGATCGGGCTGACGATAGTCGGCTTCGGCACCTCGGCGCCAGAGATGCTGGTCTCGGCCATGGCAGCCTGGCAGGGCAACCCCGGTCTGGCGATCGGTAACGCAATCGGTTCGAATATCGCCAACATTGCCTTGATTCTCGGTGCCTCGGCACTGATCGCGCCGCTGGTGGTTTCGTCCCGGATTCTTAAAAACGAAATGCCGGTGCTGTTCCTGGTAATGCTGCTGACTTTGTTTCTGCTGGCCGATGCCGAGCTCAGCCGAACCGACGGCGTGGTATTGGTGCTGGCGA
>JAGRHW010000192.1 GCA_020444765.1 Gammaproteobacteria bacterium
GCACCAAGAACCAGCGAGTCTTTCAAAGAAGATAAATGATGCACATGCTGCATAACAAGCGTATGCAGTCCGACCATCAAAAGGCTGCGCCTTTTGATGGCGGCTGATGCGGAGCGTTAGGCAAAAAAAGGAGATTCATGAGTCGTTGCTATCTAGGTTTGGTCATGTTGGTGCTTTTAACGGGTTGTGCGTCTAAGGAATACAATGAGCATATTCAAGGCATTATTTCGTATGAGCTTGATCCTGAGCTAAATAGATTTAGTGCGGAGCATGTGGCCTGTTATGTTTGCGAAACTGGGAATATACCAACTACTGTTAAAGAGATAACAACATATGAAGCAACAACAGAGGAATGCGAACCGCTATTCAAGAATAAAGAAATTTCGTTTTTACACCCGAGGTTTCGTGAATATCTCGCCACAGTAAAAAAACTAGAAGGAAGAGATGTCTATGTCTTTACTAAAGAAGGGCTGGGCTATGATGAAGTTGAGAGCATTAGTGGGAAAGAGCCTTGGTTTTCAATGGCACTCTGGTACAACAAACATAAATGCTTGCCTAACAATTAGCTTCACCGGAAAAAATACTCGCTGTGAGCCTCCCCAAGAAAAGTAGACACTCTTTTTTATTAGAGAGGTGTCATATGACTCAGAAGTATTCGATCGATATAAAGATCAAAGCCGTATTAAAAGCAAGTAAGCCAGGGGGCATTTCTTCAATTTGCCAACTGTTGAACTAGCTACAACCTTCGATGCTCCCATCACTTTGGTATGGGAGGCAATTACGGATGCGTGTGCAATCTCTCAGTGGTGTATGCACACGGATTTTGTCCCAGAAGTTGGGCGAAAGTTTCAGTACCTCGCGAAGCCGAACTTATTTTGGCGTGGCTACGTGGATTGCCAGGTCTTAACAATCGAAAAGCCAAATTTGCTTCGCTTTTCATGGCAAAGCGTCGCAAGCCACTCGCCGACCGTCGTTACGTATCGCCTTGAAGCTGTTGGCACGAAAACAAAGTTTTGTGTTACGCACGATGGGTTCGATAGCACTCACGGACTCTTCAATGGGTTATTCATGAGAGTAATGATCGATTTTGGCCTTAAGAAGGAAATCCTGGAGCGGCTTCCCAAGGTACTGGAACACGCAAAGGAAAGTGATAATGGACGGAAAATTGTTTGAGTCACAATTGCGGTCGGCAACACTAACGTCTCTAACAATACATGCGGCTAACAAAGCGCCCCATAGCATGTCGTTAGCAGTTTCTTGATATCTGGGCGTATGTCCATGAAAGCGGTGTGAAACAGAGAGATTGATTATTAGGCAGTTTGATCTAAGTGATACCGAGTTTATTCTTCGGTTACTTAATGACGAGTTGTTTATTCGGCACATAGCCGATAAGAATGTTCGTACTCAGGAAGACGCGGTCAATTATCTAACAAATGGCCTTATTTCCGGAGTTCCGGGGACAGTATACGTAACTCGCGTATGAGGTAAGTAAACTGCTTCTGAAATTCATAGACTTACCATAGAAAAAAGACTCATGAAGGACGTTGTTACGGCAGATCTCCTCCACCCGCGCTACGGTCTCCGTCTGACGCAACGCAAACGCAATCTGCTCCTCGGTATGTTGTCTTTTTCGTAGGCTCTCCCTCCCTCGTTCAGGATATGCCAAATGGCCGGATTTTATAACTTACCGTGGTCCTGTTTTTCGGGAGGAGGTCACCAAGGAGAACGGTAATTTAACCAGCCAGGGGAATAAAAAGCCCGATCCGCTGTTTACCTGCTTGAGGTTTTCAATTCATTCAAGCGGAGTAAAGGGTAATGAGGCAGAAAAGTATTTCCCGGACAAAAGCCACGCGCTGTTCGAAACATGTTCTGGCGGTGTGCATTATGGGCGCCATGGCACTGAGTGGCTGCGCCGGCGATGGCAGTAACAGTTCATCCGGTGGCGACGCGCAAGTGCCCGATGGCGGGGGACAGGCTGCCGAGTTTTCGCAAAGTCTGGCACCACAAACCACCTATACAACCGGGATTGGCAGGGTCTTAACCGAACAGAGTTCGAATCGCACATTGTATGTGTTCGAGAATGATCGCAACGACAGCGACGGAGACGGCGCCGGTGATTCGGACTGCAACGGCCGCTGTGCTGAAATCTGGCCACCGCTCTATGCAAAAGATGATGCGGTAGCGAACGGACAGTTCACTATTATCGAGCGCGATGACGGACGACGACAGTGGGCATTTAAATCCTTGCCGCTCTATCTGTTTCATACCGACGAACAGGCCGGAGACGTTCAGGGAGAAGGGGTGAACGATGTCTGGTTTGTTGCGCGCCCGGACCCTTTTGTTGTCACTGAATCCAATGTGGGAGCCGTTTTCAGCGGCACAGGAACGGTGCTGAATGTCGATGCTGACGGCGCGCGGACGGATGAACGTGCCGATCACGAAGGCTATACGCTGTACGTGTTTGACAAGGATGACAACAATCGCTCCAACTGCAACGGTGTTCCCTGCGCCGTTACCTGGCCGCCGCTGTATGCCGACAAAGGGGCTGAGGCGACCGGTCATTTTTCCATCTTTGAGCGCGATGACGGAACCGAACAATGGGCGTATCAGGGCGAACCGTTGTATTTTTTTAAAAATGATACAGCGCCCGGTGACACCAATGGCGACCAGGCGACAGGCAATACCTGGCACGCCGCCCGTACCGCTCCCGTGCAGATTTTCACAGACAGCGAACTGGGCAATTACTTTGTCGCCCGCGGTGAGTTCAATGATGTCGGTGATAACGGGGAGTTGACCGACAGCCGCAGCGACAAAACCGGATTGACGCTGTACACGTTTGAAGCCGATCGACTGGATAAATCCAATGACGGGCTGGGCGATTCGGAATGCAACGGTGTACCCTGTGCCGTGAACTGGCCGCCACTGTTTGCCGGTGACGATGCTGAGGCGAGCGGTGATTTTACTGTTATCGAGCGGGATGACGGCAGTCGTCAGTGGGCCTACAACGACCTGCCCTTGTATTTCTGGCACCAGGATGAGGTGGCCGGCGACACTAACGGTGAAGGAGTCGGGGACGTCTGGTATGTTGCGCGTCCGCAACCCAAAGCGGTGTCCGGGTCTGCGGCGGGGACGTTGTTTGCCGGTACCGGACCGGTATTTGATGTCAGCGATGATGGCAGTAAAAGCACGGTGCGCGTCGACCGAAAAGGTATGACGTTATACATCTTTGATGATGACGTCGAAAACGTTCAGGGTGATGCAGCCGGAGATTCCGATTGTAACGGTCCGTGTGCTGTGATCTGGCCGCCGCTATACGCAGAAAACGGCGCCCATGCGACTGGCAATTTCTCGGTGATTGAGCGCGATGACGCTACCCGGCAATGGGCGTACAAGGGTCAGCCTTTGTACTTTTTCAACAGTGACGAACAACCGGGTGACACCCATGGCGATCAGGTCAGAATGAATGCCTGGCATACTGCTCGTCCGGCGCCGTTTCAGATTTTCACGTCTGCCGATTACGGTGATATTTTTACAGCGCGCGGCAGCATCGCCGAAGTCACTGCCTCTGGCGGAAAAGCCGGTTCCGCAAGTGATCGCACCGGTTACGCCGTTTACGCTTTCGACAACGATGCGGCGGATACCGATAACGACGGCGTCGGCGATTCGGACTGCAATGGTCAATGTGCGGTGAACTGGCCGCCGTTATTCGCAGAGGACAGCGATAGTGGCAGTGGTGATTTCAGCATTATCAAAAGGGACGACGACAGCCTGCAGTGGGCGTACAGGGGGGTGCCTTTGTATTTCTGGGCGGCCGAGACGGCACCCGGGCAGCTTGGTGGTGTTTCCGATAGCTGGCATGAAGTCGCCCCCTAGGAGCCGATAACAACCTCCTTTCACCCGGCGGCAGCCTGTTCTGCCGTTCTTTCAATACCCGCAGCGGGGCCGGTCATTAGAGCCGGCCTCCCGGCTTTTACGGGAAAGTCAGCAGATTTTTCGCATTCCCGGGAATAAATGCGCCGGTCGATTGTTTACCGGGGTATTGTCAACCAACCTTTTGAGGAAATCATGAGAATCCCACCGCGCACTTTTGCAGTTACCCTATGCCTTGCCGTCTACGCCGGCCACGCCTTTGCCGACGGTCACGTGATGAAGAACGTGGAGCCGGCCCCCAACGGTATTGAATTCCCGGCCGACTATCGCGACTGGCGGGTTATCTCGGTGTCCCACCGCACGGATCATGAATCGATGCGAGCCATTCTGGGCAATGATATCGCTATCGAAGCGGCACGCGCCGGTACAACTAATCCCTGGCCCGAAGGTGCGATGCTGGGCAAAGTGGTCTGGAAGCAAGCGGCCGAAGAGCACTGGCCCCCGGCTATAGCCCCGAAAGCGTTCATTCACGTTGAATTCATGTCCAAGGACAGCGAAAAATGGGCGTCAACCGGCGGCTGGGGCTATTCTCGCTGGGTGGGTGATGCACTCGAGCCCTATGGTAAAGATGCCGGCTTTGCACAGGAGTGTGTTGCTTGCCATACGCCGGTCAAGTCGCAGGACTGGGTTTTCACAGTACCGGCACAAATGCCGGTTGCGGCACACTGACTGACCTGCAACGGAACAAGGCCATGCCTTCACAACGAGAATTGATCGTCGAGCATATTCCGCGTTTGCGTCGCTATGCGCGCGCGCTGATGAAAAATGACAGCCTCGCGGCCGATGATCTTGTGCAGGATTGTCTGGAGCGCGCACTGAGTCGTCTGCATTCCTGGCGACAGGGTAGTGATTTGCGCGCCTGGCTTTTTACCATTATGCATAACTTGTATGTCAATCAGGTGCGGCGTGCGAGCAATGGCCCCCGATTTGTTGAAATGCCGGACCAGGGTATAGGCGCTTCAGCTTCCAGTGCTGAGGCCGGGCTTGCATTGCGAGACCTGAGTCGGGGCGTGGCGGCCCTGCCGCCGGATCAACGGGAAATTCTGCTTCTGGTGTCGTTGGAGGGATTACGCTATGCAGAAGTCGCCAGTATCCTGGGTATTCCGGAAGGCACGGTGATGTCCCGCTTGTCCAGAGCACGCAAACAACTGCGCAATCTGATGTTACACGAAGCCAATACGTCACTGCGGAGAGTGAAATGACTTACAAGACACCCGTCACTGAGAGTGACCTGCACGCCTATATTGATGGGGAGTTATCACCGGATCGGCAACGTGAGGTAGAGCGCTATTTGCAGGACAATCCGGAAGCAGCAAAAAAAGTCGCGCACTATCAGACAATCAATCAGCAATTGGGGCAGCTTTACGATCCGATCCTGGAAGAACCGCTGCCGGCACAGTTGCAAATCAGGAAACAGCTGCCTTCCCGCTGGATGCGCGTGGCGGCCGTGGCAGCCTGGATGTCGTTCGGCGGACTGATCGGCTGGCAGCTTCATGACGGAAACCTGGGCATTATTGCGCAAGCCGACGCTCTCGAACGGGAACATCTCGTCAAACCGGCGGCTTTTGCGCACAAGGTGTTCTCCGCGGAAGTGCGTCATCCGGTCGAGGTGGGTGCGGATCAGCAAGAGCATCTGGTCGCCTGGCTGTCCAATCGCATGAAGACCGAAATCCGCGCGCCAAGCCTTGCCGATCAGGGCTATACACTGATGGGCGGGCGGCTGCTGCCCTCGACCAATCGAATGGCCGCCCAGTTCATGTACCAGCACCAGAACGGCGAGCGGGTAACGCTGTATATTCGCAAGGGTGAGTGGGATGCCGAAGAAACGGCATTGCGTTTTGCGGAGCAGGACGGCACCGGCGTTTCGTACTGGATCAACGGTCCGATGGCGTATTCCATTGTCGGTCAGCTGGAACAGAACAAGCTGCTTGCGTTGTCGGAGACGGTGTATCCGCAGTTGAGCAACTATTAGCGAAATTCAGCGCAGCTGACTTACTGCGCAATAGGTTTTCTGGATAAGAAACGCATCATGACTCGCCCGATGACGGTCGATGGTCTGTTCGAGGGTAATTCTCGCCTTGGTGTCATCCCAGCGCGCCAGATCTTGCTCTTTGAGAATCGCCTCAATGGGGCTGAGCGTGAATTGCATTTCCAGACCTGCGGCGGCGAAGAGGGCATTCAGCCAGGGTGAGTCAACCACCCAGCCGTCGGAGTAGGCGGTGGTATTTTGCAGCTGTTCATTCAACTCATTGGCAACTTCGTGGGCGGGTCTGCCCGTCGCCAGCAGTGTTTCGCGAGAGATATTGTGTATGGCCTCGGCGCGCGGATCCCAGTGCGTCCAGTCGGGTTGCGGCTGAATCAGCGAGCAATACCGTTCACCTTCAGGCGTGATAAAGCCGACTTCAATCGGATAGCTGCGCGAGCCGAAGCCGGAGGCTTCAACATCAATGATGCAGGGTATGCCGGTTTTACCCATCCGGTGGATTCCTCGGCTGCTCAGTTCAGGTCATCCATCGATAAAGCGGTGGCAAACGGCAGATCTTTAGCGGCCTTTCTACCGAGAAGGTCTGGCAGGTACTTCGGGTGTAAGCCATAGCCTGGTGGATACTCCGAACTTTGTCGGCGGTCACAAAACCATTTTCCGACATCGACACCAACATTGATTGTTGACTTTCTCCTGGAGTGATTTGTCATAAGAACTAACCCTTGCTAAATTCGGGCTTGAAGCCCTGTCGACTGTTCGAGTTAAAATCGGGTCGGTTCAGCGCTCTCGCTTGTTAACGATCTTTCGAGACCGAGCGTTTATCGAGCTGCTGAACCGGTAACTTGGTGGGACAAGTTACGGGCTTCACTTTATCATCTCTCTACAAAGGGG
>JAGRHW010000193.1 GCA_020444765.1 Gammaproteobacteria bacterium
TGTCAGCGAATTTCAACAGCCTGTTAAGTGCCTGTCCGAAATCTCTGAGTCGACGTGAAACCGGGCTGATTTGACCCTGAAAGGGATTTCATCTCAGTTGCAGTTCACCGTTCCAGCAACTGGCCGAAATGTCTGGTGCCCGGGTTTTGATCCAACGCGACTTTCAGTGTAATCAGCATGGGAATGGCAATTATCACCCCTGCAATACCCCATAGCCAACCCCATCCAATGATCGACAGGAAAACCAGAATTGGATTTAGCTGGAAAACAGTGCCGACCAGAACAGGCTGCAGCAACTGCCCTTCAATGATGGTAAGAACCATCGCTGCAGCCGGAGCCGGCCAGATCTGATTCAGGCTGTCAAAGCTGACGGCGGAGATAAACGCAATAATGGTGACTGCAAGCGCGGGCCCGACGTAGGGAAAATAGTTGAGTACTGCGAGCAAGGTTCCCCAGAGTGCGGGGTTTGGCATATCCAGCAGGTACATGACCAGAGTTGTGGCCAAACCGAGTCCGATGTTGATTAAAGTGATGATAGACAAATAGCGACTGACGTCGCACTGAATGTTGTTACGTATACGGTGAATGGTTTTCCCGGCACGCGTTTTATCGGCCAGAGCCATGCACCTGTTGACCAGAATATCACCAAAAGCGAGAAAGAAATACAGCAAGATGACAAAATAGAGCAGGCCGATAAGGAAAGACTGGGTGCTGTCCATCAGCAGGCTGCTGAGGCTCGGTCCTTCCACAACGACCATAGCCCTCTGATCACTGGCTACATCCGCCATCTTTTCAAGGTTCTTTGTGGTTTCCCTGACCTCCTGCAGGGAATCCCGTATGCCTTTGAATTTTTGTTCGAGCGAGGAGGATTCCAGGTTCAAGCGCTCTCCCCAGCTTGCAAGAGGTTCGGCGAGATAGTTGCCAAGGGTGAATAGCGCCAGAAAGAACAGCAACACTGTAATCAGACTGCTAGCGGGACGCGGAATGCGCCAGCCGGACAGTTTGTGCACGATGGGTGACAGAATCATGGCGAATAACAGCGCAAGCGCGACAGGGATCAGCAAAGCCTGCGCAAAGTACAACAGTGCCAACACGGCAAGCATAAACAGTCCCCACACCGGCACCTGTATTTTAGGATATTTTTCGTTCACGCAGCGATCTCTCCGGACTCAATAAGGGTTATTCACCTGGTTGGCGGAAAAACGTCACAGGCTTTGCGATCAGAGTAGATAGTGCTGAGTGTGATCTGCGAAGCTGAGTCCAACAATGGACAGCATAGCGAGTCAGCGCAAGGCGCGGAGTCAGACAGCTCGGAGCGGGTTGTAGGACTCTTCTTGCATTGACAATTGAACAAGAACCGTCGTTGTGTTAACTCTTTCGGTGACATCCCGACATTTTGTGGAATTCATATTGTGAACAACGAACCCTCCGAGACACTTGCCGGCCAAACCACAAGGCAGAGTTACCTTTCCCATATACTCTTCGGCGTAGCCATTGCCTTGATTCTGGTTCTTTTCATATCCGGTTATTATTTGTCGTCGGCGGTCATTCGAACATTGCAAACCGAGCGTGATCATTCACAGCGACTCGACTCGGTTGACAACCTCCTGATCACTCTGCTGGACGCAGAGAACGGAGTCCGGGGATATCTGTTAACGGACAATACGCAGTATCTGGAGCCTTATGCCGAAGCTATCAAGCGCCTCGATGGTTACATGGAGGCGCACAGGGAAGCACGTCAGGCATCCGGGTTGCTGGCGCTGGATATGACGAAGATTACTTCTCTGATCGATCGTAATCGAAAGGTCTATGAGGAGCTGATCGAGAATAAAACGGAGAACAGGGATCTGGACAAATTGTCGATGTACATGGGATCACTGGCCTTTGACGAGATCCGCGCGCTGCTGTCCGATTTTAAATCCCGCCTGAAGCAGGAACAATCTGAGTTTTTCCGCCAGGCAGCGGATCGGCAGCACTATGTAAAATGGGCAGTGCTGGCGTTGTGTATTATGGCGATTGGCTTGCTGGTCTGGCTGTTTTATACCTGGCAGAAACAGGTACAGCTGAGACAAAGGATCGCTGCGATCATAAGCGATGAAAATGAGCAGCTGGAGCGCGTTGTCAGTGAGAGAACCCGCCAATTGCGCAGTCTGGCTGCCCAGTTAACGCGCGTAAGTGAAGCGGAAAAACAACGCCTGGCGAGGGAGTTGCACGATGATTTAGGGGCGTCACTGACCGCGGCAAAAATGGACGCCTCCTGGATAGCCAGCCGCTCGAAAAATATCCAAGACGAAAAACTGCCGGCAAAGGTTGAGCGGCTGATAGACTCACTCAATCAGGCCATCACACTCAAGCGCCGCCTGACCTCTGACTTGCTGCCACCGCTGCTGGCGGAGCTTGGCTTATTTGAGGCATTGCGAAGTCTGGGTGAAGACCTGGAGCGAGATGGCCATATAAGTGTGGTTATGGAGATTCCTGAGCAGCAGCCGGAGCTGGTTCATTCAACGTCCCTGGCTCTGTTTCGTATTGCACAGGAGGCTACTACCAACATCCGCAAATACGCTGAGGCAAGTATCGTAACCCTGCGCGTTGCCGTGGATGGAAACCAACTGCATTTGTCCATTCAGGATAACGGCAAGGGGTTTAATCCAGACCTCGTTCACGAGGAAAGTTTCGGACTCAAGAGCATGCGACATCGAGCGGATATGCTGAATGCTTCGTTTGATGTCGATACGGTCGAGGGTGGCGGAACAACAATTTCTCTCCTGCTTCACCTGTGAGGCATTGCCTGACCTGTTACTAACCGGAAACAGCTCCGGTTCGAATTCATCAAAGAGTCCTGACAGATTGTTCCTACGCACGGATCCACTTCGACTGACAGCATTCTGTTGGTGTCCCCGCTATTGTTGTAAACACATTTTCCAACTGTAGAGGGACACCCATGAGTTTGATGAACCTAAAAATTTCTGTTCTTACCGCAGCCTTGCTTGCACTGACCGCCTGTGACAGTAACGATGGACCGATGGAAGAAGCGGGAGAGAAAATTGATGAGGCTTCCGAATCAGCGGGTGAAAAAGTCGAAAATGCGCAAGACAAGATAGAGGATTCAGTGGAGTCGACGGGCGACAAGCTGGGAGAAACGCTGGAAAACGCCGGTGATAAGGTCGAAGAGGCGACCGAATAAGCTTGGGATCGGTTTGGACCATGATTGACCCGAGCAATATCGTGATCCGCATACCGTCTTGTGCCGCAGAGCAATTTCTGCGGTACAAGACCGGTCTGCATCGAACCCGCCGGCTCTCCGGCTTGTGTTGTACTCATTTCTGGAGGGCTTGATGAGTGTTTTTGCCCATCTATCAGACTTGCATTTTGGCAGGGAAATCCCGTCCGTCTCAGAAGCACTGATCAGACAGTTGAAGCGGATAAAACCTGAACTGATCATTATCAGTGGAGATCTGACTCAACGGGCACGTCAGGCTCAGTATATAAAGGCGCAGGAATTTCTGCGTGAACTGCCCGCTCCGTATCTGGTTATACCGGGCAATCATGATCTGGTGGCAATCAATCTGTTGGAGCGTTTCACTTTTCCATGGAAAAAATGGCGACGCTATGTGGGAGTTGATCTGGAACCCGAGATACAGACGGCGGGGGCTGCGATCAAGGGGGTTAACACGGTGCGACGTTTGGGGGCGGGGTTTGACTGGTCTCGAGGCAGCATTAGCGAGACACAAGTGAATTCAATCAGCCAGGCTATGTCTAAAGCACCATCGGACAGGTTGCGGCTTGTAGTGTCTCACCATCCGTTCTGGATGCCCGAGCTCTATGCACATCGCAACCTGATCGAAGGAGGGCGCAGGGCTTTGCCGTACATGAAGGAGGCAGGCGTTGACCTTATCCTCAGTGGTCACATACACGTTGCGTTTGCGCATGTGCTCGATGGAGTCATCATATCGCATGCAGGCACGGCCGTTTCCAGTCGTCTCAGGCGAGGACATCCGAACAGTTTCAATCTGCTGAGCGGAAACACCGAAGAATTGACCATCACGTTAATGCAATGGCACGTGGATGACTTTCAGGAAGCCGGGAAGCAGACTTTTGGCAAGCATAACGGGAGTTGGGATTATGCAGACGAGCATGTCGAGCAGCACAGACAGACAGGCTCCATCAGGTGAGTCCAGAGGGCGAGTCGAAGCGCCGGTGCCGGTGTTGTTAAACCGAAGGTCGGGAACAGCGGCTGACGTGCGCTCCATACTTGAAAATGACGACCGTCTGGTGCTTCAGGAGCTGGAGCCGAGCGAATTCCGGAAGGCATTGAACAAGGAGGTGAAGGCCGGGCGTCCAAGAGTTATCGTATCAGGTGGCGACGGAACGTTGGCTCTGGCGGCGTCCTGTCTTGTTGGTACGGACACTGCGCTGGCGGTACTTCCGGGTGGAACGCTTAATCATTTTGCTAAGCGCATCGGCTTGCCTGAGGACTCTGGCGAAGCACTCGAGATAGCATTGAACGGGCAGGCTAAACCGGTCGGGGTAGGGTGTGTGAATGGTGAGGTTTTTATCAATACATTTTCAGTCGGCGCCTATGTTTCCTTCGTGCGGACTCGAGATTATCTGCAGCGTCGCATGAGTTACAGACTGGCCAGTCTGGTCGCAGCCCTGCGACGATTCGCAGAGCTGCAAAGCAGTACATTGTTGCTGGATGGCAAGAGGTTACGAACACCGCAGCTGTTTGTGGGTGTTGATGAACGTGAGTTGCAGTTCCCTCGCATGGGTGTCGCTCACGATGACAGCTCAGCCGGCCTGCATTTGATGGCAGTCTTGAGTCAGGGGAGACTGGACTCTTTGCTGACAGCCATGAAACTGCTGACGCAAGGGACGGATGTGGTACGTCGGGCCGAGAATATCGATACCGACCTTAAGAACACATTTATCGTGGATCACCCTCAAAAGAACAAAAAAATGCGGGTCGCAATCGACGGCGAGCTGGTATTTATTGAGACACCACTGCGATTGAGCTACAAACCTGAGGCTTTGCGCGTGATTGTATGAAAAAACAGGCCGTTTATTTCCTGCTTGACTCTTTGGTGGGGTGCAGTCCCGCTATCAGGACTCCGGTTAATGATGGTCGACAGGTTTATGGTTCAGTCACGGTTACTGGTTGAGAGAAACCGCGAAATGATGGAACCGCCGACAAGAATCAAAACCAGCAGGACAAACATCGAGAGAGCCAGCCCGTAAAAGCCGAATCCGATCAAAAGCCCGAGTGCGCCCGATGCCCAGATACTGGCACCGGTGGCAGTTCCGACCACGGCGCCGTCTCTGTGTTTGATGATGGCCCCGGCACCGAGAAACCCGATGCCGGTCAACACGCCGGATATGATATTTGCCAGATCCAGCCTGAGAATATGATCGCTTGAAGAGAAGTCGGCGTAGAGTTCCTGAGCCAGTATGGCCAGCACGCAACTGGCAAGCGCGATAATGCCAAACGCACGAAAGTCGATGGGCTTTCTCTTGGCATCTCGCTCGATACCGAGCACCATGGCCATGACTGTTGCGAGCGTCATGCGTAACACGGCTTCCGGCCAGGCCAGAATACTAAGATCAAATGCTTCGTTGAATAGATCGCTCAGATTGCACCTCGGGGGGTAAATCAGGCAGCCGAATCGTGTCAGGATACGCCACAACAAGAATATACCATATCACTGTTGGAACGATTGCTGTGCTTTTCGGCCTCCCGGCAGCATTGCAAACATGGCAGACCATGATGGAGCAGGGGCCAGGTTGTAGTTCAGTGCGGCGCGGTTACATCGTTTGTGGCCGTGTTGATCCTGCTCTTTACGACAGGGCAACCACTCTGACCTGATACGCTATAATCAATCGGTATAAATTTGCGGCTTCGCTGTAAGAGAATTAATGGCGAAGATTCTGTTGCGCGCCGTTTCATTTACCCATAGCGAAGAGGAAAAAAATGCCCGAGAAGTGGTTGCAGATAAAGGGGGATCCCTCAATTCGAGCCCAGCTATTCCGGCAGCAAAGAGTGCAGAGTCTGTTTGATACCGACCTTGATCGCGTTCATGGTATCGTGCATGCGCTGCAGATACACAAGGGCGTTTTCCATGCCAAGATTCACTATTCTTCCAGCCAGTTGACCTGCTGGTTTGCCAGCGACCCGTTTGTCTATCAAAAATTTGTCCGCGAAGAAGTTTTTGAGGAAGGTTTTGTTGATCGCTTCCCCGATAGTGACCATGCTGGCAGGCAGTCTCTGCTCAGCGATGCCGAGTTGTTACTCGTCTTTGATGAATTCACGCGTCTCAGAGTCAGTGACGAGACGATCTATCTCAGAAATGCCGCAGTTAATCTAATCAACGGCATGATTAACTTGTCGTTCTCGTGCGACGGAACGCACTACATCGATCACAAGACTTTCTTCAGCAAGCTGGATAATTTTTAAACGGACTGTTGCACGGTGAGGTCTTGCAGATCACTCAATACCATCCGCGCTTTTTCCATTTTGGATGGAAAGATGTTCCAGGTTTAAAAATTGATGACTTCAACCGGATAGGTTCAGACCTGACCTGATAATTACCGAGATATTGAAGGTGAAAACCAGGACGCCGACCATTAAATTTGACGGGAGATGAAGTGGGTTTGGCGGTACATCGTTGATGATGCTCATGGTGTCATTCCTGACATCAGTGATTCGCGTTCATTCAACAAGACGCAGGAATAAACCGAC
>JAGRHW010000194.1 GCA_020444765.1 Gammaproteobacteria bacterium
GCCTGGTCAACCCGGTGCCGGTCTCCGCCTGCAGGGCACTGGATGCGAAATTTATTATCGCCGTCAATCTCAACGGCCAACTGACCAGCAAACGCATAGACCGGCAGCGTGAATCGAGCAGAGCCAGACGTATCGCCCTTGAGGGACTCGCCAAGGACTGGTTACCGGATTCACTGAAAAAAAACGCCAACAACCTGATCGAACGAACCCTGACTTCCGCCGACGACACCCCCAGTTACACCGACGTCATGATCGGCGCGGTCAATATCATGCAGGACCGTATCACCCGCAGCCGCATGGCCGGCGACCCTCCTGACATCCTGCTCGCCCCGCGACTGGGCCATCTGGGTTTTATGGACTATGACCGCGCCAGCGAATCCATTCAGGAAGGCCGGGATTCGGTAATCCGGATGTTGCCGGCGATCACGGATTTGTTTTCCCGCCTCGACGACCCCGTTTGATCCTCATCAGTTTCAGCAGACTTTTTAGTCAAAAAATGACATCGCTCACAGCTCGGGGAAAACGGATATTTTCAGCCAGTTTCTATTTATTTTTTATAAACTTGAGATCACTCCAGTAGAAACGACATTAATTTGTCACTTCACCAAAATCCATTCATCTAATTGTTTTTCCTGAATTTTCCGGGAATTCTCGTGACAATTGAAGTCGCAGTTAGAGACGAATACCATGAGCCGTCAGTAAACCGGCGCAGCCTGTCAGGCACAGCTTCGACATTAAAATAACTACAAACCTGGAATACCCGATAATGCTCAAGAAAATCGCAAAAGTTTCCCTTTTAAGCGCTTTTGGCGCAGGACTTTTTGGTGCCGAGGCGCATGCCAAAGACGGCTACTTCGTCCTTAACACCGTGGCGCTGCATTTCGACAATTTCAAGGATCGTAACGCTGTTGTGCCGGGGGTCGGTTGGGAATACTCTCCGTCGAGAGGCGTAGGCTGGCATGTGGGCACGTTTTCCGACAGTTTCGGCACCCGCGCTACGTATACAGGCGTCAATTACGCTACACGAAAAACCCGCCTGCTGACCCGCGATGTGCGCGTGCTGCTGGGAGCAACCGTTTTGCACAAGCAATATCACGTGGATACCGATCCGGAAACCAAGTTACTACCCCTGCCGGCGGTGGAAATCTCTGTTACCGATTCAACCGTACTCAACGTCAGCGGTTCACCGGAGATGGATTTCAACGGCTCGCACAACAATGCCGTGATGTTTTTTCAATTGAAGATGAACATCAACTGATCAGCGTTTAGCGCGACTTGCTGACTGGCAGGTCAGAAACCCAGAATAACAACGCCGTCATACATCGACGGCGTTTTTTTGTCTGCCGGTTAGTTGGCCGACTCCAGCTCTTCCAGCAATAGCGATTGTCCGGTCATTTCAGGTGGCTGCTCCAGCCCCATCAGTTGCAGGACGGTCGGCGCGATGGCCGAGATACCGGCACCCGTGGACAGGCGCCATTGGGATTGATCGATAATCAGACAGGGCACCGGATAAACCGTATGCTGGGTATGCGCGGAACCGGTCAGCGGATCGACCATCAGATCGGCGTTGCCATGATCGGCGGTCAGCACCACGGAATAGCCATAATCCCTGGCCTCGCTGATGACCTTGCCGACTACCTCATCCAGTACACCGACCGCTTTGATCACCGCCTCTCTCACACCGGTATGTCCGACCATATCGCCATTGGCGAAGTTACAGACGATAAAGCCATACTGCTCGCTGCGGATTGCCGCGGTAATGACATCGGCCAGCTCGTAGGCGCTCATTTCCGGTTGTAAATCATAGGTCGCCACCTTGGGCGAGTTGACCATTTTACGGTCCTCGCCCTCGTAGGGCTCTTCGCGACCGCCGTTGAAAAAGAACGTGACGTGCGGATATTTTTCGGTCTCGGCGCTGTGGAACTGCTTGATGCCGGCCCTGGAGATAATTTCACCCAGAGTAATCTTGGGCGCTTCCTTTTCAAAAGCGACCGGTAATTTATAGGTCGACTCGTATTCGGTCATGGTGACCATGGGAAAAGGCTGAAAACCGTCGCCCCGCTGAAAACCGGAAAAATTCTCCAGCGCCAGCGCTTCGGTCAGCTCACGCGGCCGGTCGTTACGGAAATTGAAGAACAAAAATGCATCGCCGGGCTGCGGCCTCTCGTAACCCGGCAAAATGACCGGCTTGATGAATTCATCCGCCTCGCCCGCCGCCCAGGCCGACTCGATGGCATCGCGGGCACTGTCAGCCCGCCGGCCCTGACCGTTGACCATGCCTTCCCAGGCCAGCTGTACCCGGTCCCAGCGGGCATCCCGGTCCATCGCATAGTATCTGCCGGTGATCGTGACGATAGCTCCGCCGGCCTGATCCAGTGCCGGCTCGACGCTGTCGAGAAACTTTGTCGCACAATTGGGTGCGGTATCGCGTCCGTCGGTAATCATATGCAGCACCGGTGTCACGCCGTTGTCCGCGGTCATTTTGATCAGGGCCAGCAAATGATCGAGATGACTGTGGATACCGCCATCGGAGACCAGACCGAGCAGGTGCAGAGGTCTGTTCCTTTCTGCGCAGCCTTTCAACAGATCGAGGATCGCCGGATTTGCAAAAAAACTGCCGTCGCTGACCGCATCACTGATCTTGACCAGATCCTGTCGAACGATCTGTCCGCAGCCCAGCGTGATATGCCCAACCTCGGAATTGCCCATCTGTCCATCGGGCAGACCAACCGGCTTGCCGGAGGCTTCCAGAACCGTCAGCGGATTGGCCGCATAAAGTTCGTCGAGTCTGGGCGTGTGAGCCAGTGCCACACCATTATGCTTGCGCGAAGGATTGACACCGATGCCATCCATGATAATCAGAATAGTCGGGCTGCGTGGGGCAAGTGCTTTGTTCGTAGTCATGGCAAATCCAGTCTTTGAATAAGTCCCTACGGTATCGGGTTTCAGGGTCCGTGCTCGGGCTCTTCGGAATCGGCATCGTCATCGTCATCGACTGCGATGTCCTCATCGGTCTGGCCATCGATTTCTTCGGATTCTATACGATCGAGTTCCGCATCGAGTTCCTCTTCGGTTAGCGGCCGGTAATCCTCGTCCTCAATAATCTCGTGCCGGCTGCTGGCGCTTGCCGCGCCGCCGGCCGCGGCCGCACCCACCACACTGGCAGCAGTCGCCGGGGTCGGGCCGGTTGGATCGACATCCTCGTCAATCATCTGCTCCCGGGCATCCCTGGCTTCGTCCTTACGGCGGATAAACGAACGCGAAAAGAAGATTCCCAGCTCGAAAAGCAACCACATCGGCAGCGCCAGCAATGTCTGGGAAATAATATCCGGCGGGGTCAGAAACATCCCGATCACAAACGCGGCAACGATAAAATACGGCCGTTTTTCGGCCAGCGCCGACGGGGTTGTCACCCCGGTCATGACCAGCAGTATCGTCGCTATCGGCACTTCGAAAGCGATACCGAAAGCAAAGAAAATCGTGATGACGAAATCCAGATAGCGACCGATATCGGTGCTGACTTCCACGCCTTCCGGGGCGATGCTTGTAAAAAAGCCGAAGACCAGCGGAAACACCACAAAATAAGCGAAAGTGACGCCGATATAGAACAGAATCGTGCTGGAAAACAACAGCGGGCGGACAAGTCGCTGCTCGTGTTTATACAAGCCTGGAGCAACGAAAGCCCAGGCCTGGTAGAGGATGAACGGCACGGCGATAAAGACCGACAGCATCAGCACGAGCTTGAACGGAATCAGAAACGGCGACGCAACATCGATCGCGATCATATTGCTGCCTTCCGGCATATGCTTCAGAAGCGGATCGGCCAGCAGCGCGTAGATCTTGTCGGAAAACGGAAACAAGGCGATAAAACACACGCCGACGGCAAGCACCATGCGCAACAGGCGATCCCGCAACTCGATCAGATGCGAAAGAAAACCCTGTTCCTGATTATTGTCGTTCGGATCAGCCGAGGCGCTCATTCGGGGTGTCGGACTCTTTGGGTTGCTCAGATTCAGGCGCGAGGATCGTGTTGTCGGATTTTTTGGAGTCCAGCGACGTTTTCACTTCATCGATACTTTCCCTGGCAAGGGAAGTCGCCTGGTTTGCATTTTCTTCAAAACCGCGCTTGGCTTCGTTAACCATCTCCTTGAGTTCACGGATCTGGTTTTCCTGGTCGCCAAGCAGCTTGCGCAGCTCGTCGCTTTTCAGTTCGGCATTGATGTCCGCCTTGACACCCGCGACAAACCGCTGCACCTTGGCCACCCATTTACCGACGGTCCGCGCAACCTCAGGCAGCTTTTCCGGCCCTATAACCAGCAAGGCAACCACGCCGATCAGCAGGATTTCCCAGAATCCGATATCAAACACGATAGTTTACACAGCGCCTTGGGATTCAGATTTTTTCTTTATCGGATTTTACCGGATCAGCTTCGGCAACGCGTTCAGCCTTGTCATCAAGACGGGCTGTTTCGCCGGCTTCATTTTCTTCCTTGACCGCGTTTTTGAAGCCCTTGACCGCGGAGCCGAGGTCCGAGCCGAGATTACGCAGACGTTTGGCGCCGAAGATCAGAACAACGATCACCAGGACGATTAATAATTGCGGGATGCTTGGCATCATAAGTCGTTAACCTCTTATTTCGATTCAGTTCGCGACGCTTTTTCAACCAGGCCCGAAAGCCCGAAACGTCGTGCTAATTCTTCCAGTACATCCTCCGGCCCCAACCCCTTGCTGGCAAGCAAAACCAGGGTATGGAACCACAGGTCGGCCGTTTCATAGACCAGATGCGCATTGTCGGCACCTTTGGCGGCAAGAATGGTTTCGACCGCTTCTTCGCCTATTTTTTTCAATATGGCGTCATCGCCGCCCGCATACAAGCCCGCTACGTAGGAACTGTCCGGAGCGGCCTGTTTTCGCTGTTCCAGCACCTCTGCCAGCTGCTGCAGAATCGCTTCGCTCATGAGCCGCCACCGTACAACTGTTCGGGGTCGACCAGAACCGGCTGATCCGTCTGCCATTGCCCGTCTTTCAACAGCCTGAAAAAACAGGATTTTCTACCTGTATGACAGGCCACGCCGCCTTTTTGTTCAACTTCCGCAAGCAAAACGTCGTTGTCGCAATCCAGACGCAGTGCATGCAGTTTCTGTTCGTTGCCGGAACTTTCGCCCTTACGCCAGAGCTTTTGCCGGGAGCGTGAATAATACACGACATTGCCACTGGCAACTGTTAACTGCAACGCCTCGGCGTTCATCCAGGCTACCATCAGCACGGTTTTGTCCCGGTAATCCTGCGCGATGACCGGAATTAACCCCTGCTCGTTCCATTTTATCGAAGCCAGCCATTCCGGCGTCGCGGTCATAAGCGCACCTCGATACCGCGCTCGCGCATCCGCTGCTTGGCCTGCTCGATGGTAAATTCGCCAAAATGGAAAATACTCGCCGCCAGCACCGCATCGGCGCCGCCTTCGAGCACACCCTCACAGAGATGATCGAGCGTACCGACTCCGCCCGAGGCGATAACCGGAATACTGACCGCGTCGACAATGGCCCGGGTCAGTTGCAGGTCGAACCCGGATTTCGTGCCATCGCGGTTCATACTGGTGAGAAGTAATTCGCCGGCGCCAAGTTTGTCCATTTTAACGGCCCATTCCACCGCATCGAGGCCGGTCGGTTTACGACCGCCGTGGGTAAAGATTTCCCAGCGCGGGGTTTCGCCTTCCTGGTGAACCGATCTCGCATCGATCGCTACGACGATACATTGCGAACCGACCTTATCGGCGGCCTCGGCGACGAATTCGGGGTTGAAGACTGCGGCGGTGTTGATCCCGACCTTATCGGCACCCGCCATCAGCAAGCGCCGCACGTCCTCGACCTTGCGAATCCCGCCACCGACGGTAAGCGGTATGAAAACCTCGGAGGCGACTTCCTCGACCACATGCACGATGGTGTCGCGATTATCGGAACTCGCGGTAATGTCGAGAAAGGTAATTTCATCCGCGCCCTGGCGGTCGTAATTACGTGCGACCTGGACCGGATCGCCGGCGTCACGGATATCGACGAACTGCACGCCTTTGACAACACGGCCGTTTTCGACATCCAGACAGGGAATGATGCGTTTCGCGAGTCCCATCTCAAGCTCCGCTTAGCGCATCGGCGGCGTGTTGCGCCTGCGCGAGATCAATCGTGCCTTCATACAGCGCCCGGCCGATTATTGCACCTTGAATACCGGAATCGGCCACTGCGCAGAGTTTTTCGATATCCGCAAACGTCGACACGCCGCCCGAGGCGATCACCGGGATATCAATCGCTTTCGCCAGCGCCGCGGTCGCCTCGACGTTGACGCCTTTCATCATGCCGTCACGGGCGATGTCCGTATAGACGATCGCAGATACGCCGGCGCCTTCGAAGCGTCTGGCAAGCTCCGTTGCTTCGGCATCGGAACCTTCGGCCCAGCCTTCGGTGGCGACCATGCCGTCGCGCGCATCGAGGCCGACAATGACCTGACCGGGAAACCGCTTACACAGCTCGACCACGAATTCTGGTTGCTTGACCGCTTGCGTGCCTATGATCACATAGGACACACCGGCCTCGATATAAGCGCCTGCGATATCCTGATTACGAATACCGCCGCCGATCTGCACGGGCAGTTCCGGATAGGCTCTGCGTACAGCCCGAACCACTTCGGCATTGCGCGGCTCACCGGCAAACGCACCGTCCAGAT
>JAGRHW010000195.1 GCA_020444765.1 Gammaproteobacteria bacterium
CTTCTGCCACTTTGTTGATTTGTTCATCAGGATTCAATTCACACATCAACAAGGCGTGATCGAGCCAGTGAACAGCACAACCTTTTGTATCTTTGGGCCAGGGGTCAGGGTTTGTGCTTCCAACATCGATGCCCACGAACTCTTTTTCTGCATACAGGTACATTAAATGTCCTGACGGCAAATTGAATTTTAACGTACGACCGACAAACTCAATCTCGCCCGGTGGCAAATCTTCAACTTCGACACCATAATCCTTGATTCTCTGCTTGTAACTATCGAGGTCGGCATCTGATTTGACCTTATAGGCGATGTGATTCATTCCCGCCGACTCGGCTTGGCTTAATATCACTGAAAATTTATCCCATTCGTCCCAGGCCTTTAGGTAAATATTTCCAGCAGCGTCCTTATGAACGACTTTCATACCTAATACGTTACTGTAGTGACTGACCGCCTCTTCCATATCCAATACACGAATATTTATATGGCCAATACGTAGTACACTCATATTTTTTTCCTCTTCTTTGATTAATTATAGAAAGAGCTTAACTGGTTTATATAGTGGTTAAACCAACCCATATTTTTTATTCTTTTCCTTCAGGATATTTTTTGATAGTTTTCCTATGACTTTAAGGGTGATATTGCTCGTAGGGAAAGCTCTGCACGCCAATACTATACCCAGCATTTCATCTTCTTTAGTGATGTGTTTTCTGCTCATTACTGATGTTTTATAACTACCCTTTGTTATTTTCACCTTGCATACACCACAGCCGCCACCATGACAGCCTGACGGAATCCCTCGTTTACCCAAAGACATCATCCCGTTGAGCAGGTGTTGATTCTCGGCACAAGCATATTCCTCCAAAGAATCAGTAATCGTGATTTTGTGTCGTTTGGAGGCAACGTATTTCATATTAAATAATATCGATTAATGATTTAATCCGGGCAGCACATCGTTAAATCAGACTTAACCATAGCCTGCAGCATATTCAGTCATTTACGGTTAGCGTTATCTTGGGTATTGATAACGCTCGACGGCAAAAAAACTATTCTTGCTATTTATTGCACCTGGATTAATTACCAATTTTGACCAAACTCGTTGAATATGTATCTCTCGACTTGCAGTACAGTAAAAGCCTTCATTTCGAGCAACGATTGCCAAGCTGTACAGGAAAGATGTTCAAGTTTGATTCCCCCGTTCGGTGTTTACTGTAGGCTTGCCCCTGTCCTATTGAGTCAAGGACTATTCTGTACGGATCTTTATACCTACTCGTCAAGGTGAAGGCGCAAACAGTGTGCCATTTGTTGCAGGCATTGAAATTGAAAAATAAATCCTCGATCAAACAAAAGCTTAGAAGGCTTATATGAGTTTGATCTTAGATACACTCAGTCTTTGAAGTGAATGAAATGCTTGATGCGAAGGGTTGACGGGATAACCGAGTTGATCAAATGATTGATTCCGGTATCTGCGAGAAATTCTTAGGTTTCTAACCGCAATTTTTTAGAACTTCTGCCCTGGACCACATGGCTTAACTGCCAGCAAGAACCGGAACCAAACCAACCGAATACCCAAAGGCGATCCCGAGATGGGATCGCCTTTAAGCTTACAATATGCTCCTTGCGGTTCCCGTTAATCCTCACCGCAATAGTTAAGGCTGCAAACGGGAACATCCGGCAGATGGTACAAATAATAATCTCCGCAGTTAACCACCTCAATCGGGGTGGTCCATTTCGCGATATTCTCATCCCAGTGGAAGTTGACGGTATTAGCAGTGACTCCCTCAATGACAGTTGGATGCGGATCATTTAACCAGCCAGGCGCATATGCACCACAGCTATACTTGGCCGGTGGATACTCGGGCATGTGAGTACCCGCCAAACCAACAAACCGATACCAGTTAGGTCCCTGCCAATCCTCCGTGGTACTACCAAAACCAAACCTGTCGCACTCGGCCAGACTATAAGGCGTATCAACGTTGCGTCGAACATTGGACAGCTCAAGATAGGGCTGGGAGCATTGTGGATCATAAAGCGTATCGGGCGTTTCACTGCTGCAATCATCGTCTATGCCATTGCCCGGGATCTCGGTTGCGCCGGGATTAACAGCGTCAACCAGGTCATCACAATCACCGGTTATAGCTGTTGTAAAGGTCTCGTTCGCCTCACACAATAATGCACTCTGTGCGTCATCGGCTGCGTATCCATCCTGGTCACCATCATAGAAATATGGAATCGGGGCGCTGTCACCGTGATTGAAATGCGCGCTTGCAGCGCTCTCCGGCAACATCAACAGCTTTACCTCTCCGGTATCATCATCAGCATGGCAAACAGGGACTTTTTGTTTAGGGCCATTCGCGGCAAAAGAGGGTGACACAACAATCGTTAATAATCCGATCGAAACAATCTTAGGGATCCAAAAAAACTGTCGACCTTTTTTATTCATCATAATATCTCCGATTACGATATAGGACTGAAGAAAAAACAACTCCAAAATGCAGCATCCTTCTACCAGCCAGTCAGGAGCCTGGCATGCAGGAAGCCACGTAAGAAACAGTCACAGGGAAAAGAATGCTAGTGCGCGCGAGTCAGAGACGGATCAGTTCTCGCATTTTCAAATCAATTTGACAGCTAACTCCTTTATACGCCCATCGCCAACATTATATGGGCCTTCGACGCCGGACTGCAATGGAATTTTTTCACTCGCTCACCTTCCATCTATACCCGACGAAGCCAGGGGACCACTGGCGCCCAGCCAGACAAGATTAGAAAATACTCCCGTATATTTTCTTGGATCAATTTTTTCTTAATAATACAACTACAGAGAAACACAATATCAACCTTATTTACCTCCTGTCATTAATGTCTTACACACATCCGATGCTTGCCAGTCGGAACTATCGTTTCTGAGAAACCCGTAGCTTCCAAACGCATTCCAGTAAGTCCAGGATACCCCATTCTGATTTGCAAGCCTGACCACATGCTTTATCCACTTCAAGCGGTCCTCACGTAACAATTCCCTTTCTTCATCAGTCAAGGACACATTGTAATACTTGCTGGCCTGATCTTCGCAACCAAACTCACCCAGCGTCAAGGGCATACCCAACTCTTTTGCATAGCTGACTGCTTCTTTAAAGCGTAAATCCAGATTTTTATACCAGCAGTGCTTTCCCCTTCCGCCCGAATCACACTCCTGATCCTCAATGGCCAATTGCTGCATAGGGCAATCGCGATTTTTCTTCAACAAGGGCTCTTTTTCCCGACATATTTTGTCCGCACTGGTCGCCCGATAGGGGTCATAATTATGAAACGCAGCGATAACCGGCCCATCCCCTTCAAGCTTTTCCCGTGCCGGTAACTCCTTAAGAAATTGATAGCTCCCATTGTCAAATGCACCAGCGATGATCGGCCTTGCCGGATTTTGTCCCTGACCAAGCCGGATAAGGCTGATGGTTCTCATAAGCAGCTCCTGCCACTGCCGGCTGGTAAGCCCATCCTTGATCTCCGGTTCATTGAGGATTTCAAAATACAAGTGGTGAGGCTTTTCGGAAAAATAACCGGCGATCTGCCGCCAGAGCGAGATAAAATTTCCGACCCCAGCCTCGAATCCGCCCTGAGTCCATTTATAATCATGGACATCAATTATGATAACTAGCCCTGCCTCTATTGCACTGCCCACGACTTTACTGACATCTTCAAAAAGACCGGGAAATACGTCACTCGAACCCGGAGTCGACCAAATAACGGGCAGGCGTACAGAATTGAATCCGGCCTCTTTTACCGACCTCATAAACCCGTCTTACAACACCACCCGATAGTATTTACCGCACCTGATCTCATCCTTGCCACCCGGCTCGTTCATACAGGCTTGCACTTTGCTGTAATCCTGATCGAACACCAGCCCAAGATTCAAACCTTTGCCTATATCGGCATTACCTTTTACAGCATCAGCCTGAACGGTCTCTCCAGATAAACCGGCACTTGCGATCACGGTCGTGAACACGATAGATAGGAACGCTTTAATAAAGCACGTCATAGTCGTCTACACATCGAATTACCCTACCGCCTGACGAGCTGAGCATCAGTCGATCACATAATCGGTGACGCTGACTGACCTTCTCCCGAAAAACGCCCCCATCAGGGCCGGAACATGAACGGTCAAGCACCTTATACAGTCTTTAAAAAAGGACTCCCCAAACCTGAGAAGCCGATAACTAAGAAACGAAGCGAAAAAGCTGCTTAAATAAAGCTCCCGTCGAGGGCGGGTGTCAGGCGATTACCGTCACTGTACAATATAAGGAAACATATCACCGGGAAAACTCGTGTACATATTTAATGAATTTTCCCGGTGAGCTATTAGTACATCAAATTATTTGCATTCAACCTAAGAACATCACTGTACGCAACATAAAACGGGTAGATTAACATTTTTGTCAAAAACTAATTATGACCCTATTACTTCGGCAGCAACACGTCGAAGATGCTTTTGTGTAATACCATCAATTTGGTTCGAATGCTCACTATCAAATATGAATACGACAAGACTCTCTCCATGACCAACCGGCCTAATATAAGCAGCAAAGGCCTCAGAATCCAGCCCAGGAAATATGTTTTTCAAATCATTTCCTATTAAAACCAAGCCAGCCCCTGTTGGATAGCTAGCTATTCTATCTAACCTAAATTGATTTGGTGATTCTAAACACAAACTCCTTATAGATTTTACTTTATTAATATATCTGCTTTTAGATACGCACCATTCTGAATTTCTATATTCTAATACCACAATAGACAAACACCCAGAACTTTCTAGCGCCCTATTACTATGGACTTCATTGTCCTCGAACTCCCAAAGCATTCTATCACGGTACTTTTTGCTTCTGGCTAATGATATACGTTCAAATGTATTAGAAAGAATAGGTTTTATTCCTCGCAGCACACATTCAAGGAACTCCACCTGAATTCTAACTCTATAATTTGAATCCCCTTTCATAGATGATTGGCATTTTACAACGCACTCTACAAGCCCTGAGTTTCCAGTAATCGGTACGTAGATATTATGGTGAAAATCGACGTTAGAACTACCAGTTTGGACAGCTCTGGTGAAATTTGGAAGATCAGCAGGCCTCAGAGGAATTAGTTCCTCTGGTTTCTCTGTTGAATACCATAAATGCTTATTATCCATATCTCTAATATAGAATGTTAGCTTAATTTTCCATGATGAAAGAACATTCTTAATCCCGATCAACACATTAGTCGGATTTCTTTCTGAACATAGCATTTGAAAAATTGGCTCGGCGGAAAACTCTGGCCAATGCTTCATTTTGGATATCACACCTGATTTATGTAACTCTTCAAAATTTGCTCTAACTGCTAATAGTGACAGACTATTCTTACAAGTAACTTTTCGCATTCTGTCTGCGTATATCTTAGACGTGTATCTATAATTACCGTTGCCTCCTTTCTCTATGACGCCAGATTCTATCAACAATTCTACACCTTTATTTCCCGGCAAACCTGACAACCCACCTTGGTTATCCGAAATAGAGTTCCATAACAATGGATACTCACGTGCTACTCTAATAAACCTCTGAAGCTCTTTCATAAAGCCATTATGTAAACGATGGTAACAAAATTGCTCAAACGGAGAACGGTTAATATTTCTATTACAATGTTCAGAGTTGATAAATTCATGTAGATCATGAATTAGCCTAGGCACACCACCAGTTTCGTTCAAAATATCTTCTATAGAAACCTTAGAACCTAGTTTTTCTCTAGTGTTAGGTAAAGAGTACCAGTTAGCAATATCAGTTCTAGATAGGCGAGGAACACGAACATCGGCTAACCTAGAAAAAACCTTCTTTTTATGTAGATTGATAAACCCCCTATGCGCTACTACAACTCTATACCCTAATTTAATTAATTCTGGAATAAGGGACAAACCCAGCCACTTTAGAATCCCTTTTCCTTCAATAACGTGCTCTACATGATCAAAATATACAATACAACCTTTATCATATTTAGCCTCAATTGCTCGTAGTAAAAAATCATTTGTCTGTAATTTTCTGAGGTAACTGTAAAATAATTCATCGTCTGGAAAGCACATCGACCAGACAGCTTCTCTCTGAAAAAGCGCTTTTGACTCTGTTCTGAGAGGACTACAGTCGATAGTAACTATTGACGGTACATCTCTAGATTCTATCAATCTTGGAGCGACCAACCGCTTCAATAACGTGGTTTTCCCGCTACCGACTACACCTGACAACAGAACGCCATCTTCTGCTATTAGCGTGTCACACACTCGTCTAGCTAGAGATTCGCGGCGCAGCACTGGTGAAACCCTACCAATGTCGGCTTTATTCCCTAAGACGGATTTGACACGGACAGGGTTAATTCCCTCTAAGTCTAATACTTCCAAAATTTCAGAAATATCATTATCTCTTATTTCCTCGAAAGTTAGATTTTCTAACCCTGTATCTAAGGAGAACACAAGTTCATCAATAGATTTAATAGCACTATTAGCCTGTGTTACGGGAAGCTTCAGTTTTCGATTTTCGTTACTCATGATTCTCCTCCAATTAGCCTTTCGGCAGATTTGATCAGAGCTGCTTTGAGTTGTTTTTTTTGATATTCAATGTCTGTGGTCTCACACCCAAAATCATTCGCTATTTCTTTTGATGGTTTGACACCATATCTAAGGTAGTAATAGAAGAGAGGCTTAAGATC
>JAGRHW010000196.1 GCA_020444765.1 Gammaproteobacteria bacterium
GACCTTCCTGCAGGTTTTCCAGCAGTGCTTCGCGCTCCGCGCTGTACTCGGATTCAACCACGGCACGACGTGAGACAACGACGTTGTTACGGCGACGGTCGAGTTTGATGACCTTGAATTCCAGCTCCTTGCCTTCCAGGTAGCTTGTATCGCGGACCGGCCGGACATCGACGAGCGAACCGGGCAGAAACGCGCGGATATCGCTGATTTCGACGGTAAAACCACCCTTGACCTTACCGGTGATCGAACCCTTGATGATTTCGTCATTTTCCTGGGCCTCTTCAAGGATGGTCCAGGCGCGTGCACGGCGGGCTTTCTCACGGGACAGACGGGTCTCACCGAAACCGTCCTCGATCGAATCGAGAGCCACCTCGACGACATCGCCGGGCTGTACTTCCAGCTCACCGCTTTCGTTATAGAACTGCTCGAGCGGAATAGCGCCCTCGGACTTGAGTCCGGCATTGACGATAACAAAATCGCCTGTGATATCGACCACCGTTCCCATCAGGATGGAACCGGGCTTCATTTCGGTCTTGGAAAGGCTTTCCTCGAAGAGTTCCGCAAAGGATTCAGACATTTAATTAATAACCTGCATAGCTAAAAAATACACTGTGGCTGCAGTTCCGTAGAATTCCACAGGGTTGATAAAAAAATCCGTACCACCCAAATCCGTCAGGTACAGACACCAAATTATGTAAAACCGCTCAATAAAAACGCCCTGACTATTCAGGGCTGCTTTTATTTATCGTTCTTTCTGCTATTTTCAACACTTGCCGGAATACTTCATCGATGTCCAAGGCCGAGCTGTCGATGATAACAGCCTCTTCAGCAGGCTTGAGCGGAGCAACCGCGCGACCCGCATCCCTTGCATCTCGCTGTGAAATATCCTCAAGTAGACTCCCTAGGGTAGCATCTATGCCTCTTTCCTTCAACTGACGCAGCCTTCTTTCTGCCCGAACTTCGGGGCTCGCGGTCAGAAAAATCTTAACCTCGGCATCTGGAAACACCACCGTTCCCATATCACGACCATCAGCCACCAGACCCGGCATCCGACGAAAACTTCGCTGCACCTGTAGCAGCTGCTTGCGCAACGGCGCCTGCACAGCTATTTCCGACGCCACCGCGGCGGTTTTTTCATCACGCAGACGCTGCGATACGTCTTCGCCGTTCAACCAGGTCCTGACTCCGCGCCCGGCATCCGGCTCGAAGCTGATGTGCATTTTGGCCGCTGCGTCGGCAACCGCCTGCTGATCACTCAGATCGATGCCGCCATCCAGCGCGGCCAGTGCACTCAGGCGGTACAAAGCGCCGCTGTCGAGCAGGGCAAAACCCAGAGATTCGGCAACCCGTTGCGCCAGGGTCCCTTTACCCGAACCAGATGGTCCGTCGATGGCGATGACGGGCACCTCATCAGTCATTTCAACACGCCTCCGCATGCTCCTGGATTCGCAGTCCATGCCGGCCGGCCAATGCGACGAAGCCCGGGAACGAGGTCGTGACATTCGCGCAATCATTAATGCATATTTCACCATCAGCCGCCAGCGCGGCCATCGCCATGGCCATCGCAACACGGTGATCGCCATGACTGTCGATTTCCCCGCCGCACAGCGGGCCGCCGTGGATGACAGCGCCATCGGGCCTGCTTTCCGCTCGCACACCCAGCTGTAACAAGGCATCCACCATGACCTGAATACGGTCGCTTTCCTTGACGCGCAGCTCCTCGGCACCGGTCAATACCGTCGTACCCTCGGCACAGGCGGCGGCCACGAACAAGGCCGGAAATTCATCGATGGCCAGCGAGACCAGCTCCTCGGGTATCTCTATACCATGAAGAGCAGCCGAGCGCACGGTGATATCGGCAACGGGTTCACCGCCTGACACACGTTGATTGCTGATCTGCAGATCGGCCCCCATCAAGCGCAATATATCCAGCACGCCGGTGCGCGTGGGATTGATGCCGACCTGCAGCAGCGTAAGCTGCGAATCTTTGGCGATACTGGCACCAACCAGAAAAAACGCCGCCGATGACAGGTCGGCGGGCACCACGATGTCGACCGCCTGTAATTCGCCGCCGCCCCGCAATGACGTCGACAAACCATCCTTGTGCACGGCGTAGCCGAAACCTTCCAGCATACGCTCAGTGTGATCGCGGGTAATCGCCGGCTCGGTAACCCGCGTTTCACCCGCTGCATACAGGCCGGCCAGCAAAATCGCCGATTTGACCTGAGCACTGGCCATCGGCAAGTGATAGTCGATGCCACTGATCGCCGGTGTGCCGCTGATACGCAGCGGCGGCCGGCCGTTTGACTCACTGTCAATCCGTGCGCCCATCTGCCGAAGCGGTTCGATAACCCGGCCCATCGGCCGTGCACTGAGCGAGCTGTCGCCCGTCAACACGCTGTCGAAAGACTGCCCCGCCAGAACCCCGGCCATCAGACGCATCGCGGTGCCGGAATTACCCAGATCCAGCGGCGCTACAGGCGCCCGCAGGCCATGCAATCCCCTGCCCTGGATCAATAGCTCTCCGGGGCCGACCACCTCGATATCCACGCCCATCCGGCGAAACGCCTTGAGCGTATTGAGGCTGTCCTCACCTTCCAGAAAACCGCTGACCTGCGTCTGCCCGAGCGCCAGCGAACCGAACATGATCGAACGATGAGAGATGGATTTATCACCCGGCACCCGGATATGCCCGTTGAGTTGCCCGCCCGGCTGCACGCTGAACTGCAAGCCTTTATCCGCCGCCATTACTGTTTTCGCTCCCACTGAATATGTGCGTCACGCGCGCGCTTGGCGCGCCGGAATGTCTCCTCGATGGCCTCTGCATCGGCATTGATTATTTGCTCGCGAAGCCGGCCAAGATCAGTCAGCAGATCATCCAGCACCGCCCGCACCGCCTCCCGGTTGGTCACGCAGATATCCCGCCACATCACCGGGTCGCTCGAGGCAATACGGGTAAAATCGTGAAAGCCGCCGGCCGCGTAGCGGAATATCTCTTCACTCTCCTGCATCGTCGCCAGCGTATCGACCAGACTGAAGGCCACCACATGCGGCAGATGGCTGGTCGCCGCCAGTACGCGGTCGTGGTGCTCCGGCGTCAGGCACTCGACATCGGCGCCGGTGGACTCCCAGAGCTCACGAATCGCCGCGGTAGCTGCCTCATCGGTTTCCGGCAACGGCGTGAGTATCACCTTGCGGTTTTCGAACAGGGAATCAAATGCAGCTTCGACCCCGCTTTTCTCGGTACCGGCAATTGGATGCCCCGGCACCACCCGAGTCAGATCACCGAGTACCTCGCGCGCCTCATTGACAAAGCTGCCTTTGACACTGCCGGCGTCGGTAACGATCGTATCCGCACCGAGATAAGGCTTGATCTGCTGTAAAATACGCTTCATTGCCCCCATCGGCACAGCCAATAACACAACCTCCGCACCGTCAACGGCTTTTACAAGATCGGTTTCAAAGCTGTCTATTACACCAAGTTTGACACCAAGCTCCAGATTCCCGGCATTACGTCCGGCGCCAACGATATGCCCTGAAAAACCGGCCTTTTTGACACCCAGCGCGAACGACCCTCCGATCAGGCCGACGCCGATAATACAAATACGCTCAACAGCCATGGAAATTCAGACCGAACGGGGGTAGGAACCGAGAACCCGGAACAGGGGTAACTCCGCCTTGAGTTCAGCAAGCGCCGGGGCAATTTTCTCATCGTCCTGATGCCCTTCGATGTCCATGAAAAAGACATACTCCCAAAGCCCGCTTTTGCCTGGCCGCGACTCGATACGCGTGAGACTGATCCCGGCGTCCGACAGGGGCTTGAGCAAGCCACGCAGCCCGCCCGGCCGGTTCGGCGCCGAAACCAGGATCGTGGTACTGTCACGCCCGCTCGGCGGCACCGACTGCTTGCCAATCACCAGGAACCGGGTTGTATTGTCCTTTTCGTCCTCGATATTATTAACCAGCACCTTGAGCTGATAAAGCTCACCGGCCGCCGCGCTGGCGATCGCCGCCACGCCGGTCTTGCCCTGTACCATCCGGGCCGCTTCGGCATTGCTGCTGACCGCCTCGCGTTGCGCGTCCGGACACTGGGTGCCCAGCCAGTGGCGGCATTGGGCGAGCGACTGCTGGTGCGCATAGACCGTCTTGATCTCGCTCAGCGGCTGATCGAGCCCGAGCAGATTGTGATGAATCGGCAGACTGACTTCGCCGCAGATCTTGAGCGGCGACTTAATAAACAGATCGAGCGTGTGGTTGACCGCACCCTCGGTGGAATTCTCCACCGGCACCAGCCCGTATTTGGCCAGACCCGAATCGACCGTCTGAAAAATCTCATCGATCGTGGCGAGCGCCGTGGTGGAAACCGCATGACCGAAATGCTTGTGTACCGCGGCATGCGTATAGGTACCGGCGGGGCCAAGGTAGGCAATCGTCATCGGCTCCTCGTGAGCCAGACAGGCCGAGATAATTTCACGGAACAGGCGCACCATGACATCATCGCCAAGCGGCCCCGGGTTGTTTTCCCGCACCCGTCGCAGGATCTGCGCCTCACGCTCCGGCCGGTAAAATGCCGTATCCAGCCCCTGCGACAGCTTGATCGCGGCGACACGCTCGGCGCAGCGGGCCCGTTGGCTGATCAGCTCTTCAAGCTGTGCATCGATCCGGTCGATTTCGACCCGAACATCATCAAGCGTGTCATTGTTCGACATTCAGACGCTCCGCAAAGGCGTTAAACATTTATCGTTGTCCCCTGCTCCGGCAACAATCACTGCCGGGCATCGGGCGAAAGTTTCCCCGAAAGACCTTCACATCCGCCCGGTGGTCTTTCGGCAGGCCCGGCTATAAAACAAAACCTGGCAATACGGATTTATTCGTCTGCATCCGGTGAATCTTCCACATCGCCCGCCTCATCCGCCAGCGAGTCATCGTCCGGCGTCATGTCGGTCGGCAAGCCGTCATCGGTCGGCGACACCAGGAGCGTTTCGTCCACGTTGCCGGCATCTTCGGCGGTAACGATTCGCTCAACCTCGACCAGCTTTTCACTCTCATCCAGACGAATCAAACGCACGCCCTGGGTATTGCGTCCAAGCGTGGAGATTTCCGAGACCGAAATTCTCACCAGCGTACCGCCATTGGAAATCAGCATAATCTCGTCTTCGTCTCGAATCAGGGTGGCGCCGACCACCTGGCCGTTACGCTCGGTCGTTTTGATGTCGATGACACCACGGCCGCCGCGGCCTTTGCGCGGATAATCCTCAGCGCGGGTGCGTTTGCCGTAACCGTTGACCGTTGCAGTCAGTATATCGCCTTCGTCGACCACGATCAGGCCGATCACGGACTGATCCTCGTCCATGCGAATACCGCGCACGCCAGCGGCGGTACGACCCATGGTCCGCACATCGCTCTCGGCAAAACGCATCGCCCGGCCGCCGCTGGAAAGCAGCATGATGTCGCGCTGGCCGTCGGTCAGCGCGACGTCGATCAGATAGTCGTCGATGCGCAGATCGATCGCAATAATGCCGTTGGCGCGCGGCCGCGAGAAATCCGACAACGGGGTTTTCTTGACCACGCCCCGGCTGGTGGCGAAAAAGACGAATTGATCGTCAGGAAAATCGCGCACCGTCAGCACCGCATTAACCCGCTCATTCTCTTCGAGCGGCAGCAGATTGACGATCGGCCGGCCGCGCGAACCTCGGCTGGCCAGCGGCAGTTCGTAAACCTTTTTCCAGTAGACCTTGCCGACGCTCGTGAAAAACAGCACGGTATCGTGGGTGCTGGCAATAAACAGCTTGTCGATAAAATCCTCGTCCTTGACCGCGGTTGCCGAGCGGCCACGACCGCCGCGCCGCTGGGCGCGGTAATCCGACAGGGGTTGCGCCTTGGCATAACCGGCGTGCGACAGCGTGACCACGACGTTTTCCTCGGCGATCAGGTCTTCAACCGTCATGGACTCGAAATCGACCTGGATTTCGGTGCGACGCTCATCGCCGTACTGCTCTGAAATCGCCAGCAATTCCTCGCGGATCACTTCGCGCAGACGCTCAGGGTTTTGCAGAATTTCCAGCAGCTCCTGAATGCGATCCAGAATCTCGCGGTATTCATTGACGATCTTGTCCTGTTCCAGACCGGTCAGGCGATGCAGACGCAGATCGAGAATCGCCTGAGCCTGCACCTCGGACAGATGATAGCCGTCGGCCTGCAGACCGGTGCTGTCGTCAAGCCCTTCCGGACGCGAGGCCGCGGCGCCGGCGCGTTGCAGCATGTCGGACACGACACCCGGCTCCCAGACCCGCTCGACCAGTTTGACCTTGGCCTCGGCCGGGCTCGGTGACTCCTTGATCAGCTGGATGACCGGATCGATATTGGCCAGCGCCACCGCCAGACCTTCCAGCACATGCGCTCTTTCACGCGCACGGCGCAGCAGATAGATCGTTCTGCGCGTCACCACCTCGCGGCGATGCCGGATAAAGGCGTCGAGCACTTCCTTGAGATTGAGCAACCGCGGCTGGCCGTCGATCAGGGCCACCATATTGATACCGAACACCGTTTGCAGTTGCGTCTGCTTGTACAGATTGTTCAGCATGACTTCACCGGAATCACCGCGCCGCAGCTCGATGACCATGCGCATGCCGTCCTTGTCGGACTCGTCGCGCAGTTCGGTGATGCCTTCGATCTTTTTCTCCTTGACCA
>JAGRHW010000197.1 GCA_020444765.1 Gammaproteobacteria bacterium
TGGTGCCGGCCAGCGCAGCCGCGCCGAGCGGCATGACATCCATCCGCTCACGGCAGTCACGCAGCCGTCCACTGTCGCGCATCATCATTTCAAACCAGGCCATGACATGATGACCGAAGGTGACCGGCTGGGCGGTCTGCAAATGGGTAAAGCCGGGCATGATCGCGTGCGCATGGCGATTGGCCAGCGTCAGCATGCCATGCATCAGCCGCAGCAGTTCAGCGTGGATCGAATCGATCGCATCGCGCATATACAGACGAATATCGGTCGCTACCTGGTCATTGCGCGATCGGCCGGTGTGCAGCCGTTTGCCGGCAATGCCGATTTTCTCGGTCAGCCGGGCTTCGATATTCATATGAACATCTTCCAACGCTATCGACCAGTCGAACTTGCCATCAGCAATTTCCTGCTCGATCTCATCCAGTCCGCCGAGTATCGCCTGCAGATCCGCCTTGTCCAGCACGCCGATTTTATTCAGCATTCTGGCGTGTGCCCGCGAACCCATGATGTCATGCCGGTAGAGCCGCTTGTCAAAATCGACGGAAGCGGTGAACGCCTGAACGAACGCGTCGGTACCCTCGGTGAAGCGGCCGCCCCATTGCTGGTTGGAGGTGGTTTTCGGGGATTTATCTGTCGGCATGGCAAACTCGGTCAAAGTCGTTAAAACGGAACGACCAATGATAGCAGTTTGCCGGCGGGAAAATAAAAAGTCGCGGGGATCAGGTGCCGCCGAGCGTGGAACGCGCCTGGTCGATTGCTCCGTCCAGATAGAGACCGTAGAAATCGATCAGCGGTACGCCGGTCATACGCGGCGCGATTTCCTTGCCGGTGTGATCGAGAAACAACAGAGTCGGTGTCAGGCTGACCTTGTAGCGGCGGGCGAATTCACTCTGGCTGATGGGGCTGCCGTCAAAATCCCGGATATCGGTCGGATCGTCGATATAGAGTTTCCGCAACAAGGCCTTGTCTTCGTAGTCGCCGCTGAGAATCATCGGTTGCAGGACCTTCTCTTCGATCAGCAGACAATAAGTGCAGCCATCGGCGGCCATTTCCACCACCATCGGTAACTGACGTTCGGTCATGTGTCCGGCATCGGCCTGCAGATCACTGACCCGGGTTACCTCGACCGCCGGCGGTTCGTTATCCGCAAAAGCGGTAATCCCGCCAAGGCTGATGAGAAAGAGTGACAAAGCTATGAATTTTTCGGTCATTGACTTATCCGTATGCGAGCAAGGTATTATTCGGCTAATTTAACGATTTTTCACTATACAAACGGATATACCCCACATAAATATGAGTAATACCATCCGCATAGCCACCCGAAACAGCCCTTTGGCGCTCTGGCAGGCTGAAGAAGTACGCCGCCGCTTACTGAAAGCACATACCGGTCTGACCGTCGAACTGGTGACCATGACCACCAAGGGCGATCAGATGCTGGACAGCCCGCTGGCGAAAATCGGCGGCAAAGGCCTGTTTGTCAAGGAACTCGAATCCGGCATGCTGGAAGGCCGGGCCGATATCGCGGTTCATTCCATGAAGGACGTGCCGGTAAGTTTTCCGGACGGATTGCATCTGCCGGTGATCATGCAGCGGGAAAACCCGCTGGACGCCTTCGTCTCCAATCACTACAACAATTTCGACGAATTACCGGATGATGCGCGGATCGGCACCTGCAGCCTGCGCCGTCAGTGCCAGCTCAAGGCCCGCCATCCCGGTTTCAAGCTGCTCGATCTGCGCGGTAACGTCAACACCCGGCTGGCCAAACTCGATGCCGGCGAATTCGACGCCATCATCCTCGCCAGCGCCGGTCTGCTCCGGCTTGAAATGCATGACCGTATTCGCTGGCAGATTCCCGCCGAGCTCAGTTTGCCGGCGGTTGGCCAGGGTGCGATCGGCATCGAATGCCGCAGCGACGATGCTCGAACAAACGCGCTGATCAGCGAGCTGCACGATACGGAAACAGCGATCCGCCTGGCCGCGGAACGGGCCATGAACAAGCGGCTCAACGGCGGTTGCCAGGTACCGATCGCGGGCTTTGCCGAATTGCTCGATGGCCAGCTGCGCATGCGCGGGCTGGTCGGCATGCCGGACGGCTCCAGCATACTCTACAGCGAAAAGTCCGCCGCGACGGATCAGGCCGAGGATCTGGGCATAGCTATCGCCGAAGACTTGCTGGCCCAGGGTGCCGGCAAGATACTCGACAGCATTCTTTAATTCACCGGCAGATCGTTGCAAACCCAATCACTGACAGGACTGCGGGTACTGGTTACCCGGCCCGTTCATCAACAGGAATCCTTTAACGCGCTGTTGCGGGAAGCCGGCGCTATTCCGATTGCTTTTCCACTGATTGAAATCAGTGGCCCTGACGACGTGGAAGCCGCGACCCGTCAGCTCGCGCAGCTGTCTCAATCGGCCATTATTATTTTTGTCAGCCCCAATGCGGTGAGTTTTGCCAATCGCTTGCAGCCGCTGCCCTGGACAAAGGTATTGGCGCGCTTTGCCGCGATCGGAGACGCCACCGCCCGAAGCCTGTTACACTATGGTCAAGGCGTTGACATCGTGCCGGTAAATAAACTCACCAGCGAAGAATTACTGGCCCTGCCGGATTTTGCTGATGTCCGGAATAAAACCATCAGTGTCATCGGTGGCGATATCGGGCGAAGCACGATTCAGGATGAGCTCACCAAACGCGGCGCCAGGGTGGAAAAAATTATCGTTTACCGCAACCGGACACCCACGTATACGATAACGGAACAAACGAACATATTTGTCGGATCAAAGCCACATGTGGTCTGTATCACCAGCAATCAGGGTATACTTAACCTTACGGAAATCATGGATGTTAGTTTTCGTGAACAACTGTTAAACACGCCTTTGATTGTAAACAGCGAGCGTTGCAGTAAACTGGCCCGCAGTTTAGGTTTTAACTCCGGAATCGTCGTTGCCAGCAAACCGGGTGACCAGGGGCAGCTGGACGCGTTACGGCGCTGGGCTTCCGGCCGATTTTTCAACCATTCAGAACGAGACCATGAAAGATAAACGCCAAACAAGCAGCAAGACCAACACGGCGGCCGGCAGTCCACCTGCCAACAATCAATCGCCGTCCAAAAAAGGAGGCGGCGTCATCGGTGGACTCGCGCTCTTTATTGCTCTGGGCGCCAGTGCGGTGTCCGCCTATCTTTATACCGAATTACAGAAATTTCGCAGCCAGACCAGCACCCTGGTGGAAAGCAGCACCAGTGAACTCAAGACCGGCGTTGAAACCGACCTCGACAGCGTAAAGAGCCAGGTCAGCGGCCTCGACGGTCAGTTACAAACCCTCAGCGAAGGGCTGCAAACCATTACCGGTAAACTCGACACCACGACCGAGGAGTTGAGCGGCAAGCTGACTCAGCTGGGTGAAGATCTGCAATCGAAGACCCAGGCTGCCGTTACCGATGTGGCCAGCAATACAGCCGCTGCTGTTCAGGAACTGACCTCCAAAACCGAAAGCGAAATCAATAGCCTGTCCAGTGACGTCGTTGCCGGCCGGGAAGCATTGCAACAGGAAGTCGCAACAAAATTTTCAGACATGGAACAAAGCGTCAACCAGCTGGGTGCCGATGTCTCCTCGACTCGCGAAATCGCCACCCGCGGTCAGCGTGAATGGATACTCGCTGAAGTCGAGTACCTGCTTCGCACCGGTGGCCATCGGGTTACGCTGGCCGGCGACACCAAATCTGCGGTGCTGGCACTGCGGGCCGCCTCTGACCGTCTGCATGATCTCGGCGACAGTCGTTATTCAGCGGTCCGCGCCCAGATTGCCGAGGAAGTGGCTGAGTTACGCCAGGTCGGCACGCCGGATATCGAAGGCGTGGCATTCGAGTTACAAAAACTCAGTAAGCGCGCCGACAATCTGCCGCTGCCCCGCTCCGAACTCGCCAAGGCTGTCGAGCAGGTCAAGGAAGATCCTTCCGAGCTGGACGCCAAGGCCATGGCCGGTCAGTTTCTGCAATCGCTCAAGGATATGGTCAAGGTGGAAAAATCCGACGGCACGCCTCTGGTAAGACCCGGCAAGCCGACACGTGAACAACTGACCGCCAGTGAAGCCTTGCGGCTCAATCTTCAGGCGGCGCGATTGTCCGCACTGCGTCGGGATCAGGAAACCTATCTCATTCATATGGACAGCGCGGAAAACTACGTCCGTGAAAACTACGAACAGGACGATTCGGTCACCCAGGCCTACCTGGAAGACCTGGCCGCACTGAAGGCACAGAAAATCGTGCCGCAGGTCAGCAAACTCGGTCAGGCTTTATCATTGTTTACTGACATCCACTCCCAAAGGGGCGAGAACTAAATGAAAACACTCGTCGTATCTCTACTGTTGATCGCGGTTGCGATCGCCGCGGCTTTTTTCATTCACAAGGATCCGGGACAGGTCGATGTGGTCTTCCAGGGACTGCATTATGGACCAATGTCGCTCGGCATCGTACTGGCCGCCATCGCTGTGGCCTTTATCGTTTTTTACATTATTACGCGATTGCTGCTCGGTCTGATGAACGCGCCGAAGAAACTCAAGAAACGCAGTATCCAGAACCGTGAGCGCAAGGCACATGAGTCGCTCGGCGCGGGCCTGGTCAAATACAGCGAAGGCAATTTCGAAAGCGCGGAATCCACCCTGCTCAATTACTTGTCGGCGAATAAAACCTGTGATGCGGCAACGTACATCACCGCCGCCAAGTCCGCCAATGAGCGCAAGCAGTACGATCTGAGCGCCAGCTATCTTAAAAAAGCCGCCGAATGCTCGCCGGAATCCGAAATCGCCATCGGCATCACCGAATCGCGTATGCTGTTGCAACGTAACGAGTTTCACGATGCCGTGAAAAAATTATCCGAAATCCGCAACCAGGCGCCGTCCAATACCCAGGCAATGTGGCTGCTGGTTCAGGCTTATCAGAAAACCCGTAACTGGGAGAGCATGTCGGACCTGCTGAAAACCGCCCGCAAAAAACAGGCGGCACCCAAGGACGATCTGCTGGCGATGGAAAAAGCCGCGGCAACCGGCGCCTTGAGCGATGCTCCTGATGGAAATGTCGAGAACATTTTCAGCCGCCTGCCGGGCCATGTTCAGGAGCTGAGCGGGGTTGTTTATGCCTATGCCCGTCGCCTGAACGGCATGAACAAAGGCGATGAAGCCGCGAAGCTGATCAGTAAATCGCTCGGCAACCAGTGGGACGAGGATCTGGCTGAACTTTACGGCAACATCCAGAGCAGCGACGTCTCAGCGCAACTGGAACAGGCGGAAAAATGGAGCAAGGATAACGGCGAGAGCGTTTCGCTGCTACTGACTCTCGGTAATCTGTCTTACCGCAGGAACCTGTGGGGCAAGGCCAAGGAATACATCCTCAAGAGCATTGCCATCAAACCGACGCAGCAGGCGTTTTTCGCACTGGGCAAAACCCTGGAAGCGATGGACGATAATGACGGCGCGTTAGAAGCCTACAAGCACGGTTATGCTGTAAATGCGGATTTTTCGCCTACCAAGCCAGCCGCCAGCGCACCGTTGGAAAATCCGGCGAAAATCGCCGGCAGCCGGGAAGCGTCAGCAGCACCAGCCTGAATCCAGGCCGTCAATCAAAGGATCGGACACGCTGTCCGGTCCTCTATTCCTTCCGTTGTAGATTTTCCAGGCCCAGCACCGGCCATTTCTCGTCAACCCGCTGTTTGATTGCATCACTCATGACGATCGGCCTACCCCATTCCCGCCGGGTTTCACCGGGCATTTTATTGGTGGCATCCAGTCCCATCTTTGAACCAAGACCGGCCTGCGGCGAGGCGAAATCCAGATAATCGATCGGTGTGTTTTCAATCAGTGTGGTATCGCGCGCCGGGTCCATGCGCGTGGTGATGGCCCAAATCACATCTTCCCAATTCCGCGCATCGACGTCGTCATCAACCACCACCACGAACTTGGTGTACATAAACTGCCGAAGAAACGACCAGACACCCATCATCACGCGCTTGGCGTGCCCCGGGTACTGCTTGCGCATACTGACTACCGCCATCCGGTAAGAACAACCTTCCGGCGGCAGATAAAAATCGACGATTTCCGGAAACTGTTTTTGCAGGATCGGGATAAACACCTCGTTCAAAGCCAACCCGAGAATGGCCGGTTCGTCCGGCGGACGGCCGGTATAGGTGGAATGATAAAGCGGATTTTTTCTGTGCGTGATCCGTTCGATCGTGAATACCGGAAACTGCTCAACCTCGTTGTAATAGCCGGTGTGATCGCCGTAAGGTCCTTCAGACGCGGTTTCACCGGGATAGATAAATCCTTCGAGCACGAACTCGGCCGATGCGGGAACCTGCAATTCCGACAGCGTCGATTTAGCGAGCCGGGTCCGCTCGCCGCGCAGCAGGCCGGCAAAGGCATGCTCGGAAAGCGTATCGGGCACCGGCGTCACCGCACCGAGAATCGTTGCCGGATCGGCGCCGAGCGCCACGGAAACCGGAAACGGCTGATCGGGGTGTAATTGCGTCCATTCCCGATAATCGAGCGCCCCGCCACGATGCGACAACCAGCGCATGATCACCTTGTTGCGGGCTATGACCTGTTGCCGGTAAATGCCCATATTGGAGCGCGATTTGTGCGGCCCTCGGGTGATCACCAGTCCCCAGGTAATCAACGGCGCAGCATCTTCAGGCCAGCA
>JAGRHW010000198.1 GCA_020444765.1 Gammaproteobacteria bacterium
AGTGGGTCGTTCTGGTCCCACATATCCGTTTCCGGCAGGTCGCTGACCGCGCAGCCTGGCGCCAACCCGTCGAAATATCCGCCTTCATCGAGCGCATTGACCGATTCGAAATTGATCGCAAACAGGACGTTCGCGCAGTTGATGTCGGGGCTCATGCCGATCGGTTTACCGCAACTGCTGGCGCCGATAGTCACAACGTCGATAAACGGTGCGAGGCCATTGATCAGCATTTCACTGGCCGAACAGGTGCTGCCGGTGGTCAGGACAATCACGCGTTGCAGATTCAGGGACTGATCCGTGCTGGTGAAATGGTAAGTGTAATTATTGTCTGAATAACGGTCATTGAATTTAAGCGTCGCGAAGGTCTGGTCGCGGGTCACCTCGCCGGCGATCAGTCCGCCGAGCTGGCTGGCAACGTAAATCAGGCCGCCACCGTTGTAGCGCAGATCGACGACCAGCTCCTGAATACCATCCTGCTTGAGTTTGCTGAAAGCGGCGCCGAGCTCTTCGGGAGAGGTGCGCATAAACCGCGAAAATCCAAGATAGCCTGTCTTGATACCGGCAGCGCTCGTGCTGTTGTGCTGGAAAACGGTCTGGACGGAAAATTCGCCGCTGGTCACATCGTGGTTCTGCTCAAGTCCCGAATCACGATCGATAACCGTAAAAGTCTGGGTTTTCGGGCCATGACTGGTGTCCAGTAATTCATTGAGTTCGGTGGAGGACAGCTCGTCCACGGCGACGCCGGCGATTTTGCGTAATTCGTCACCGCGTTTGATGCCGGCCGCGGCCATTGGCGAGCCCGGTTCGATATAGCGGAACAGATAACGCTCATTGAATCGACTGAAATTGAAGCCGAACGCCGTTACAACCCCTTGCTGGGAGTTTTGATAATCGGTCTCGCTCGTCAGATAGCTGAAGCGGTCGTATTTGCTGTAACGTAAATCATTGAGTAAACGGGATGAATCGGAATAGCTCGTGTAATCCAGGTCAGGGGTGTACTGATACCAGAGATAGCTGTCGTGCATGGCATCGTAAATCCACTTGTTGCGGACCTCGCTGCTGCATTCGGCGCTGGTCGAGGGTGTGCCGCCGGAACCCGTGCCGGTCAGTACTTCAGAAAAATCTTCTTCGTTATCGCTGTTGCTGCAGGCACCGAGCGCGAGCAGCAGGACTGCGGTCAAGACTTTTCTGATGGGTATGAATTGCATCCGCTCCGTCTCCTGGCGCCAGGGAGCGCCAAGCTTACCGTTGAGTTTAGTTCATTAGCGGCGCTCCGATCGTGAGCATTAAATTACCACGCTTGGCGGGCCGTCAGTGGGAATTGTGCCCGATGTCACGCTTTTCCGGCATCACAACGGCCGTGCCGCCGGTTTGATAAAGATATCGGGCGATAATCCGAAACTACCTACAGGGACTGTGTTCCTGAGAGAGGCCGCACCGGCCGGACAGATTATCCTCCGGCGGCGATCAAAAAATAATAAAAACCGGGACTTTCCATCATCATGGTCAAGCAGGAACAAGTCTTAGCGCACGTCAGCATTTTCATCAATATGATTCGTTTGGTATGTGAACCGCCGGAAAAGTTCGCTTTGTTCGATATTGAGCTGAATCTGAGCTGGGCGAGTGATTCCTATTCGGGGCCGCAAACACTGCCACAAACGCCTCGCGATGTTCTGTCTTCCGGAGTCGACGGCATTCTGTTGATCAAGGATGATGCCGGACGCCCCTGTTATCTGCATACCTTGCAGATTTATCGTAACGACAGTGCCGCCTTTGTGGTTTTGCAATTCGACCGGCAGGATGAATTATCTCGGGTTGAGCTGGATAATCTGGTGCATCAGTTAAAAATCGTCCAGTTGTGCATCTCGCAGGTGAATACAATGCAAGGACGGCTCGATAAAAGTGTTTCGGAGTTGCGTTATTTTCAATATCAGTCGAATGTCGTTGAGACAGATAAACCGGTTGTCAACAGCGATCATGAGATTGCGCTTCTGCTTAACGACTGCTGCAGTTCGATGGCGCTTGCCGGTGCATTTTTGTTCTATGCCGATGAAAAACGCATTTTTTCGGAAGTGATCGACGAGGCTGTTTTTGGCGAAACCGGCCTCGATGCCAAGCGCCGGTCAGGCATGATCCAGCGGGAATTGTATCGCCTGTGTGAGAGCAGCAGCGCAGCATTTACTTTGGCAAATGATTCGGCGGGCGCCAGTGCTCCCAAGAAAGATCTCGATAGCCTGCAGATAATCGCTTCGCCCTTGCTCGATGCCCAGAAGCAACCGGTCGGGGCCCTGATTCTGGTCAGAGAGCGGGAGGCCAATCGTTTTGGTAAAAGCGATTGCCGACTCGCGGAATTGATGTCAGAGAAAGCCGTACGGATATCCCAATCCCGTTACGATAAGGCCAGTGGTTTTCTGAATGAAATCACCTATGGCTCGATGTTGCAGCAACAATTGGTGGATTGCAAAACCAGTTTGCCGGAGTCCACGTTTCTGTTATTGAGGCTTGACCGGTTGAGCGAGGCGTATGCGCTCGGCGGCGTCGAGGCCGGTCAACATCTTATTTCCCAGGTTGCCGCCTTGCTTGGCCAAAGAGTGCGTTCAAGGGATCTGGCCGGACGCCTTGGTCATGATGAATTCGCCCTGCTGTTGAAAAACTGCAAGGCTGATGACGCGATGCTGGTTGCCGATCAAATACTTGAATCCCTGTCAGCTTGTACTTTTGATTGGCAGGGGCAGCTGCTCGGGATCGATGCCAATATCGGGCTGGTTACCTTGTCACAGGCATTCGTCAGCCAGGAAAACCTGATTCGTGCAGGCCGTGAAGCGGTTACCGATGCGCGCAAGACAGGTAATTTTAAGGCCGGGTTTTTCAATGGTCTTGCCGGCAAGGCGCGTGAAGTTTCGAAGATTGACTGGGATCATCGTATTTATAAAGCGGTCATCAACGGTCAGTTCCGCCTGTTCTGTCAGCCGATCGGAGACGCCGCGAACTTTGATGACGGTATCCGTCGTTACGAATTGCTGTTCCGGCCGGATAGTGAGGATGGCGTGCTGATGGCGCCATCTGTGTTTATTTCCACTGCCCGTAAACTTGGCTTGATGCGATTTGTTGATCAGTGGGTGGTTCACCAGGCATTCGCGCTGGCAGCGCAGGTCAACGCCGATTTTACCAACCCGCAATACCGCTTCAGTATTAATCTGGCCGGTGACTCTATGACCATGGCGTTTGCCGATTTTGTATTGAATCAGGCTGAGGCCAGTGGCGTCCATGCTGAGGCTATCTGTTTTGATATTACCGAAGCGGCCGCCATGCAGGATCTGCGGCAGACGAACAGCTTTATCAATTTGCTGAAAAAGCGGGGCTTCGAGTTTGCACTGGATGATTTCGGAACCGGTATTGGAGCGTACTCCAGCCTGCGCAATTTGCCGGTTGATTACGTCAAGCTCAATGGCCAGCTGGTGAAAAATATAACGCATGACCCGGTCAGTGAGGCGATCGTCTTGTCGCTGGCCAGTGTTTGCCGTTCGATCGGAATCAGAACGATTGCCGAATCGGTGGAAAATGAGGCTATCAGGGAGCGCCTTGCGCAATCAGGAGTTAATTTTGTGCAGGGCTTTCAAGCCGGCCGGCCACGTGCTGTTGAAATCGAGTTCCAGGGACTGCAACAGCATGGCTCGGGCAAGGTGGGCTCGGGTTCCTAATCATCTTCACCAAACAGGCTTTGATAGGCGAGGTTGAGTGGAATCAGCAGAACACAGGCGCCAAGCAATGAAAAGATGACAGCGCCGCCAAGATTACCGGCAAAGTCGATATCAAAGATATCCTTGAAAAAAAGTCCGGCAAAGGCGCCGGCGACGCCAACGATCATATTGGGTAAATAACCGGCGCCTTTTTCATCAAACAAGGCGCTCAATGCAATGCCTGCCAGTAATCCGATGATAATAAACAATCCTGATCCGATTAATCTCACGTCATGCTCCGGAAAGTTTGTAAATTCATAGCCTGGGTGATTTATAACAAAAGTGACAAGTATCCGCTATCTTATTGTTTAGATTAATAGTTCAAGATTTGCCGGTTTTTCTCTGATTGCGAATCCTGTGGCTGCGGGTGCTTGCGCCTGATCGACAGCAGGCGCTTACCGGACTTGTAATCGGGGAAACCTGAATTTCTTCACAGTTCCTGGAGCGAATTCTTTTTTACTCAATGGTTTAACTTAAAATTGACGACCTATATAACTGAAAGACAAGGGCTTGTACCACCTTGCAAGACTATAACAATACAGGATGAACCACATTGCTGCCCATTCAATGCTTATTTGATCCGGTTCCCGGTCGACACTGGAATGACTCGTCGGAGTCCCGTTCGGCACAGGGTCAAGCCGGTGTATCCCTGCCCGGAAAAACTGACCCTAAAACAGGAGGTTCGGGCGTGAAACAGGTATGCGACATCGTTGAAATTAATACTGTCGCTGCATTCCGGGACATGCGTGATGAATGGTCGGCATTGCTACAGCGCTGCCCGAACAGTACACCGTTCTTGACATGGGAATGGCTTTACAGCTGGTGGGAAGTATTTGCCGGCGAAACCAATCTGCTGAAGATCGTTACGATTCGCCAGCAAGGCCGTTTAATCGGGCTGGCTCCGTTTCAAATCGAAAAACGTGGTCGATCGAGTGGCGGCGACATCCTGCGGTTTATCGGAACCGGCGAGGACGAAGCTGATGAAGTGGTTAGCGAGTATCTGGATATCCTGGCTGAAACCGGCGCGCGTGAAAAAGTCATTGAGTCTGTGCTGAAATGGTTTGACGAGTTGCAAGGCTGGCGGCGCTTATTGTTCGAAAATATTTTGCCGGATTCCCTGATTGACGCGTTCTGCGACGCTCTCGACCAGCGATTCAATCAGCAAACGGTTACCACAGGGTTGAGGTATTCAATACCTTTGTCCGGAGGATATGATGCTTATCTTGACGGCATAGGGCAGTCCCGCCGTAAGCGTCTTGCGCAAAGTGAACGGCGTCTGAAAAAGGACGGTGGACAGGCCTTGAGTGTTTGTCAGTCAAGGGAAGATGCAGAGTCCGCGTTCGAGATTCTCTCCAGACTGAATGCCGAACGCTGGGAGACAAAGTCCAAGCCTTGCATTTTCGATTCAGAAAAATTTACCACGTTTCATCGCAAGATTATCGACCGGTTGCTGCCACTGGGGCAGACCGATATACATCTCCTGTCCCTTGGCGATAAACCATTGGCGGCCGTCTACTGCTTTTATTACAACAAAGCGGTGTATTACTATCAAAGCGGTTTTGCCAGCGAAGGAGCCAATCGGTATACGCCGTTATGGGTTGCGCACAGCAGGATTATCGAGCGCGCAGCCGATGCCGGTTACGAGCTATACGATTTTATGCGGGGTGATGAACATTCCTACAAATCGGATTTTGGTTGCCAGGCGACTGAAATGCGGACCCGTCAGGTGTTTCGTTCGACACTCGACAGCTGGATCATGGCGACCAAGCCGAGAATTCGTAATAATCTGAAGACCCTGTCGAATCTGTTTTCATCCAAAAAAGCCTGACATCCGATCTCAGGCTGTCAAATGATGTTGAGTGTCGGGTGAGACTTTTCCGGCACCATCTTCCAGTTAGCTGCGGAAGCTTATCAAGTCAATTGAAACCAGGCAGAGTTCATTGATCCAGGAAGCCGTCGGGTTTGAGGGCGCGCGGGGTTTTTTCAGTCCTGTCATTGCATGTGGCAAGAGTTCAAAAGGCCTATCAGTAAAACTCCGGATAGGCCTTGCTGAGCAGAGTCAGTTCATAAGCGATCAGGGTGCCGTAAATAACCAGTGCCGCAAACAGGAAATTTCTGACCCGGAAAAAAGAAAATACCAGGAAGTTCCAGCTGGCGACGAAGAAGAAAATGCTGAAAAAGGTAATCAGCATTTTCGCCGCAACAAACTCGAAAGTACCTATCTGCAGGAAATAATCCATAAACGGGTTCAGTTCTTTCCCACCCTGCAATATCAGTAACAAGGTAAAGACGGCGTCAGTGCAGGACATCACAACCAGCGCGATAGCCGACAGCATCTCCGGCCAACCGTAAATATCGTTGATCGGGTAATGTTTGTCTTCCAAACGGCGGCAGTGACGGCGTCGTGGTTTGACCAGGCTGTAGTAAACTGTTTTGCCGGAAAATCGCCGCCTGTCCAGCGTCTTGCGACGTGGGGACACATAGTCCAGCGGCTGGGCGGTTACTGCGCGCGTCATTGTTGTCATTATTTGCTAACCTATTGAAATCTATGTGCTTAAGTTTCGCAGGCACTACTATAATCACGGCCGCTGAAAAATGCATTTTGTTTCGTCCGGAAATGTGAGGCAAACGTTAATCCTTGGTCTGCCGCATTTTCCGCGCTTCTGTAATAGTAACCTCAAATCATGGTGTTCCGGAACGAATCTGTTCCAATCAACTGATAAGGGTGTTGAACCGGCCAGACCACGGGCGAAGGGCTGCAAGTTGAGGTGAGTGAGGGCGAGTCGTCGGAAAGCTGGCCCAAGATGCTGGTTGGGCCGGGGATTGAGGCGACGGATATATAATCCGCCGCCGAGTCAGGGCTGGCCGCTTATCAGGGCAGCGGTTTGAGTTTCCAGATGTCGTCGTTGTAGTTTTGCATGGTACG
>JAGRHW010000199.1 GCA_020444765.1 Gammaproteobacteria bacterium
TCGGCATGCACCAGTTCAAGCGTGTGGCGATATTTGCGGGTTTTCGAATCACTGACCGACAGCATCACCGGTGAACCCGGATCGGTCAGCCCCAGCATCGAACCGGTGTTCGGCACGCTGGCCGTGATCCGTTCACCGGTCTCTTCAAGCACGCAATCGGCAAGAAAGCGCTTGTAGCGCCGCTCCAGCCGTGCCGGCACCAGAGGCGAGGGGAACTGCATCGCCTATTGATGCCTCAAGGCGTCGATAGGGTCGAGCCGGGCCGCCGAACGCGCCGGGAAATAGCCGAAGACAATTCCGACGAAGCCCGAAAACACGAACGCAGCCATCACCACCAGCGGGTCCGGCGTGAACGGGATGTTCATGAAATGCGATGCCAGCGCCGCAAGTCCAAGCCCCAGTGCGATGCCGATGACGCCGCCGATCAGTGACAGCACGATGGCCTCGACCAGAAACTGCATCAATACCTGACTGGCGGTGGCGCCGATCGCCAGGCGGATGCCGATTTCGCGGGTTCTTTCGGTCACCGAAACCAGCATGATATTCATAATGCCGATACCGCCGACAAACAGGCTGACGGCGGCAACCGCCGACAGGAGGCTGGTCAATACCGTGGTGATACCGGTGAGCATGCTCGAAATCTGCTTCATGTCCATGACATTGAAGTCGTCATCTTCACCCGGACCGATCCGCCGCCGCTCACGCAGCAGACGCTCGATATCGGACTTGGCTTTGTCGGTCGAAACACCGTCGTGTATCGCGGCATAGATCATTCCGACATCCTGGTCACCGGCGATGCGCCTCATGAACGTCCTGATCGGTATCAGTATGCGATCGTCCTGGTCGGTGCCGAAGCTGGATGCACCCTTGGCATTCAACAGACCGATGACCCGGCAGGAGATTTGTTTAAGGCGGATGAGACTGCCGATAGGGTCGCCTGCACCAAACAGTTCCGCGCGAACGGTATCGCCGAGAATGCAGACGCTGGCACCGGATCTGAGCTCGCTTTCGTAAAAAGACCGCCCTGCGACGATCTGCCAGTCCAATGCGCCAAAGTAGCGGTTGTCAGTGCCGGTGATGGTCGTGGAATAGTTTTCGTTGCCAAAAATCGCGGTCATGGTGCTCGAACTGATCGGCGTCGCGACATCGGCGGCGGAGATCTGGGATTCGATGGCGTCGACATCCTTGAGTGTCAGGCTGGGTGCTGACTGGCTGCCGCCGGAACCCGGTCCGCCGGCCTGTCCGGGTCTGATCATCAGCAAATTGGTGCCGAGCTTGGAAACATCCGCCTCGACCTGGCGGGTCGATCCCTGGCCGACCGTCACCATGGCGATAACCGCCGCCACGCCGATCACGATGCCGAGTACTGTAAGAAACGAGCGGGTCGCGTTACGCAATACCGCCTGCATGGCCAGTCGTACGGTTTCCAGGAACATTCAGTGGCCTCCCGGTTGGCTGGCAGGGTGGGCCGTATTGAGCTGATCCGAGTCAATCCGGCCGTCTACGAAACGAATGATCCGGTCGGCGTATTCGGCCATATCCGGCTCGTGAGTCACCATCATTATGGTAATGGCCTGATTACGGTTCAGATCAAGCAACAGGTCCATGATTTCACGACTGCGGGCCGTATCGAGGTTACCGGTAGGTTCATCGGCGAGAATGACGTCGGGCATGCCGACGATGGCGCGGGCGATAGCCACGCGTTGCTGCTGGCCGCCGGACAATTGCGAAGACTGATGATATTCACGGCCTTCCAGTCCGACCTTGGCAAGCGCTTCCAGGGCGAGCTTCTTTCGTTCGGCCTTCGCCATGCCGTGATAGATCAGTGGCAGTTCCACGTTGTCCAGGGCGGAAGTGCGGGCGAGCAGGTTATAGCCCTGGAAGACGAAACCCAGATAGTTCAGTCGTAATAAGGCGCGCTGATCCCGGCTCAGCGTGCCGACCTCGAAGCCGGAAAACAGATAATGCCCCGAGCTTGGCGTATCCAGACAACCGATGATATTCATCGCCGTTGACTTGCCTGAACCACTTGGACCCATGATGGCGACAAACTCACCGCTTGCAATATCGAGGTTTATACCCTGCAGTGCGCGCACTTGCGCTTCGCCTTCGCCATAGACTTTTTTGACCTCCTGGAGACGAATCAGCGGACTGGTTGTCTGATCTTTTTTCGTGTCGGAGGACGTCATTGTCTGGCGTCGGTCATATCGATGATAACGGCTGCGTTTGCAGTAAGCTCACCGTCGATGATTTGCGTCAGCTGGCCGTCGGTCTCTCCGGTCAGCACATCGACCGGGACTGCTGAGCCGTCGCGCAGCAGCCAGATTGTTTTACGGCCGCCGGCCGGAGGATTACGGGACGAGGTGGCGGCAGAGGAGGGTCGGCGAAACACCAGCCCCAGCAAACCGGAACCTTCTCCAGACTGTTTTTCGTTCACCGCCGGCGGCGAAAAGCGTAATGCCGCGTTGGGTACGGTCAGGGTGTCATTGATTTCGGCAACGGTAATTTCCGCGGTGGCGGTCATGCCGGGACGCAGCAGCAATTCTGAGTTGTCGATCGACAGAATCGCTTTATAGGTGACGATGCCGTCGATGGTTTCCGAGGCATAGCGCAATTGCGAGATCTGCGCGGGAAACGTGCGTCCCTGGTAAGCCTCGACGGTAAATTCGGCCTTGTTGCCAACCTTGACCTTGCCGATATCCGCCTCGTCGACATCGACTTGCAGTTCCATTTTGCGCAGGTCTTCGGCGAGTGTGAAAAGTACCGGTGCCTGCAGGGACGAAGCGACGATCTGCCCGACCTCCACGTTCCGGTCCAGTACTACACCGTCGATTGAGGAACAGATACAGGCCTTGGCAAGGTTGGTTTCCTCAAGTTTCAGATCCGCTTCGGCGATCCGCACATCGGCTTCGACACTTTTCAGGGAAGCCTGAGCACGATCAAAAGCCGCTTTGGCCGCCTGCAGAGATTCGTTGGACGCCAGCGCGCGTTCTTCCAACTTGACGGCCCGCTGATAGGCCGCGCTTGCTTCGGTCAAGGTGGCCTTGACTTCATCGATCTTGGCCCGTGATGCGGCGAGGGCGGCCTTGCGGTGTTCGACAGTGGCTTCGAGTTTTTCCGTATCCAGAGTAGCCAACACCTGGCCGGTCTTTACCTGGTCATTGAAATCCGCCTTTACAGAACGAATCGTGCCGGACAGCTCGCTGGAGATTTCTACTTTATTGGTCGGTTCGATCGTGCCTGTTGCGGTAACCGTAACCACGATATCAGTGATCTGGGATGTCTCTGTGATGTACTCACTGACGCTGGATTGGCCGGACCGGCTCATCCAGAACCAGAGCGCCCCGGCAGCAAGGAGAATCAGCAGAACGGTCCAGAACATCGGTACAAAGTGACTTTTTTTGCCATGTACGATTGACTCGATTTCTTTTCTGGAAGGTGGCACGGCGGGCGCTCCTGATTGTATGACTCCGGGGATTTTAAGGGGCGGTGGATAAATATCTATCCCCACGAATACTTATTAAACACCGCTCCCTGAGACAACAGGGTTACAGGATATTCATTCCCTGTCGCCACAGCCCGGCAGATGAAGGGCGGGTTCTTTTCTGTAAAGTCATCGGCTGTAAGCGTAGCCGATCGCGATAATCAAAAAGCGCCAAAGTCTGGCAACCTTCCGGGTAGGAGTTGATGTTGCAAAAACCGGGCTTAAAAACGAAAGGAATAATTAGCCTGTAAAATCCAGGCTTGTACTTCCGGATAAAGGTCCTGATCCTTTAATACACCGATGGCTTCGTCCGGATGATCGGTGCCGGACGCCTGGTAGAATTCAAGCCGCGCACTGATTGATTTATCCTCATCGAATTCCTTGCCGATTTTCAGGCCGATCGTGGTTGCAGAAAATTCCGCCAATCGATAGTCGGCGCTGGCAAACTCCGGGATTTCACCGCTGATCAAAAAATACTCGTGGAATTTGGCCGCGGTCAGTTTGTAAGAACGCAAATGCGGCACGAGATATTTGCCGCGCGACAACATATAGCGATAATGAAAGTCCAGCGTATGGGAGCTTATATCCCAGTCGTCGGTATGATAGCGGTATGAAAGATCGACTATATCCTTGTCGAGATGAACTTTTATCTTACCGAACAGATTATGCGATGTTCGCTTATCCGGTCTTTTCTCGTACAGATAGCTGCTGCCGGCATCCGTCGGACTCAGCAGTTCGCCCGTGTTGCCATCGACCACCGAGAGGACCTTGTAGGGATCGTTCAGGTAGCCGTCAGCCTGACTGAAACTGTAATTCAGCTGAGCAATCGCCCGGCGGTTGAGAACCTGAGAGACGCCCAATACCACATCGGTGATGGTCTTGTCGGTGTTCGGACCGTTTTCTTCGTCATCGTCTTCTTCATCGCGGTTTTCCGGCCGATCGCTGATTGTCATCGGCGCAAGCGGCGTCGGTGTGCCGCCAACCGGCGAATAGTTATCGAAACTCAGTGCCAGACCCGCATTAAGGGTTGTATTATTCTGATTGATCTCCTGCGCCACGGAGCCGTTGATGCCGAGGTGCAGATAATCGAATTCACTCGAGACGCTGGCGCCGATCGTGCTGCTCAGCGAGCGGGAATTTTGTCGTGTCCAGCTGCCGCTGAGGGCTCCGCGGGTATCATGAAAAGTGTCGTCCAGCGGTGTTTCGTTGGCCTTGGCGGTGTACTCACCCTTACCGGATGGACGGCTGAATGTCTGCACGCTGCCGGTCGGCGTAGCGCCATTGGGGGACGCGCCACTGAGTGTGTCGACCTGGGCGTTGATGCTGATCGAGGACTCTTCGTCCAGGTCGCGTTTGAGCAGCGCTTTGAGGCTGGCATCGTTGACTCTGCTGTCTTCTTCCGAATAAAAGAAGACCGATGATGACAGGCTCCAGTCATTGTCGGCGCTGAGCGCGTTGGTTGGGGAGATGCCGAGCAGGGTGGAGGTGGCCGCCGCAAGGCCGCTGGTCAGGTTTTTTTTGTTCAATTGCAACCACAGCCCCCGCCGCCGAAACTCTGGCCGCCGCTGGTGGCTTCCTTGCTGAAATAGATGTGTTCATCGGTGGCTGTTTCCAGCGGTTCCGACAGTAATTCCATGGCCGGTTTTGCAAGCAGGTCCCTGTCCCAAGGGTCGACGCCGAGCGAGCTGCAGGCGGTCAGGCTGGCGGAACTCATGACAATCAGGGCGGAGCGGAACAGGTGCATGCTAGTTAATGCCCAATAACGCTCGGATTTGCGCCTCGTATTTGTCTTTTCGGTTGTCGCGAAATCCCAGATGCCTGGCGACAAGTTTACCGTCGCGTCCGTAATAAAAGCTGCTGGGCATGGCCGAGACGCCAAATTGTTTGGCGAGCGTCGCGCTCTTGTCATAGGCAATAGTGAAGTCGGGGGATACCTTGGCGAGAAACTTGTCGATCAGCTCTTCATCCTTGTCGAGATTCACCGCAACGATATGCAAACCGCTGTCTGCGTACTTTTGGTGCATTTCGTTCATCCAGGGAAAGGATTCCAGACATGGTTTGCACCAGGACGCCCAAAAATCCACCAGGATGACTTTGTCGTTGAAGGTGTCAGCGTCGATAATACCGTTGGGCGTCTTGAATGCGGCGTCCTTGATCGACAGTATTTCTGCGGGCACCGAGCCTGAATAGAGCAATAGAAGCAGCGGGATTTTCTTTAAGCTCAAAAAAAGACTTTTCATTGAGGGACGTTTCCTGTTTGTGCCGCAAGTCTAATTGACCCAAGCTTACAAGAAGCTGAAATTTCCCAACAGCCGGTTTATGCCTTGATTCAAGAACGGGTTCAAGGTTTTTACTTTTTGGAGTGAAAAACTATTTTCTGTTCCTGGCGGGATTGTTCGATAGTCCGGTCGAAAACCAGCTCCATATTGTATTCAGCGGTATCCGCAACGGATTTGCCTTTCAGCTGTTTTAAGGCGGGTAATCTTGTTGCCAGCCAGGCGCAGGAGGCGGCGCTTTGCGGGTCATTGCCGGCCTTCAGGGCATCGAACAGTCGGCCGGCAATAAAACCCGCGCGCTGCTCAAGCGTGGGATCGGCAACAAATTTACCTGCTTGTTCGAAGCCTTCGTCCAGGCGCGCGTCCAGCTTGTCCAGATAGGCGCGCTGCTGCGACGGCAGCGGTATGCTGCGGTCGTACAGCAGGGTTTCCTCGCCGTCGACGATCACCGCCAGGGTATCGGTGAGACCATCAGCCATCAGGGCTTGCGCTCAATGATTTCGACGCCGCTGGCGGTACCGAGAATCAGCACATCGGCCGGCCGGGCGGCGAACAGGCCGACTGTTACGACGCCGGGTATCTGGTTGATGGTGGTTTCCAGTGCGAGCGGATCGACGATTTCCAGGTTGTGCACGTCGAGAATGATATTGCCGTTGTCGGTGACAAAGTCTTCGCGGTATTCCGGGTCGCCGCCAAGCTTGACCATCTCGCGGCCGACAAAGCTGCGGGCCATCGGAATCACCTCGACTGGCAGGGGAAAAGCGCCTAAAACCTTCACCCGTTTGCTGTCATCGGCGATGCAGACAAATTTTTCGCTGGCACCGGCAACGATTTTCTCGCGTGTCAGGGCGCCGCCACCGCCCTTGATCAGTTGCAGGCGGTCATTGGCTTCGTCAGCGCCATC
>JAGRHW010000019.1 GCA_020444765.1 Gammaproteobacteria bacterium
TTCCGTACGGCTTGCATCATTGGCGAGTTTTCCATGTTCCGTACGGCTTGCATCATTGGCGAGTTTTCCATGTTCCGCACGGCTTGCATCGATGGTAAGTTCTCTATGTCCCGCACGGCTCTCATCATTGGGGATAGAGAACGGGAGCAGTCGATGCAGATCATTTCCTCATTTTTAATATTTTTACTACATAGTATGCATTTTTTCATGGGACATGCTTTCCCCGCTTATATACCTTGTTTCGTCCGTGCATAACGGTTGCGGCAAAATCCAATAAACGCTTTGTCGGGGTCTGTTAGGGGGGGGCATCCGGTATCAATCCAGTGAGTAATCCAATCGGACTCCCAAGCATAAACATCTTGACCAAGTGTATAGGAGCGCGCTTTCTCGTAGGTTTCATCAGGGTTTTGAATGTAAGGTCTGCGTTCCGTAAGCTTCTTATCTTCCCACCATTTTTTGCGATTAATAAAAATCATTTTATCATTGAGTTCGTCAATTTCTATTGCATAGTCTGGCAGACTATTACGTTCGGCGATTTCTTTTAGCGCTTGTTTAAAGCGTTTTTTTGTCCCGCGCGAACCGCTTTTTTTGTAAATCAGATCGATACTTATCGGGTGCTCATCTTTTCGACCGCAATGCTTACGTCCAAGCTCGTAAATGCGCCGTTCTATTGGTTTCCTAAGTCTGAAGTAATCGGGATGTAGGGTTAAGACACTGGTGTTTTCAACGGCTTGATACATCCAGTTTGATAGGGTTATGTCACACCACAAAAGTCGACCATCAATCCCATTTTTTCGTCGTATCCCTGCCTCATCAATAAGATTAAATGCCCTCCACTCCTCTTCATCGCCTGTTTGTATATTGGTTCGAATTTTGGTGCCTTGCAGGCGGTCTAGGCTGTCTTGTAAAGCCATATAATCACGGCCAGACGTGCCTCGGTTAGTAAATATCAGCAAATCTTTGCTGTTAATTCGTACTGTGCGGGATATTGCCTCTCCCCTATTTTTTTTTGCCATAAGTTGAGAAATAGCAAATATCAAAATGTCTTTGTCGTAGATCGTGGCGGCTCCGCCTATGTCAGGCCGAATTTCGATCCAATTGCCATTATGCTCATACCGTCTTACGGTGGTATCCGGCTTTTTTGATAGTGAGTAAAACGGATGCTCCATTTCTTGGGTGATGTCTTTTAGAACAGCGTCAGCAACATCGCAAATGAAGAAGTCACCTTGTGGATATCGAAGAGGTGAAAGTTGTTTCTCGTCGTTTTTCGTGGTTTTAGGTACCATCTTCAAATATTCGTGGTTTTAGGTACCTGTGTCAATAATTCGTGGTTTTAGGTACCTTTCTGATTGTGGATAACTTTTTCCTTCATCGTGGTTTTAGGTACCTTTCATCGTGGTTTTAGGTACCTTTCATCGTGGTTTTAGGTACCGTGCACAATATATTTTTGTTGTTTTTCATTACGTTATAGGATTTTTTCTGTTCCTAACACATATTTAACACTATTTTTAACACTTAAAACACCTCATTTTCTGTGGATAACTTTCACCAGTCCCTAAATCCACGTTTAAAAACCCCCTGCCCTTCGTTCGCTATCGCTCACTACGCCCCGCCCTTAACGGGCGGCCTGATAATGAATTCGCTTCGCTCATGCTTAAAACAATCGGCACAAGGCCGATTGAAAGGCGGTTTGGCAAGAAAAGAACTTTACAGGCTTCAATAAGCCCTGTTTTTGTTCCGGCGGCCATAGAACGGGGCTTTCGGAGAGTTCATCGTGCCGCCTACCGTGCTTCGCACCTATCGGGACGTTTGGAAGATTGGCTTTGCAGGAAGCCAAAGACGCTTTTTCAGCCCTTGAAAAGGCAATCACAGGGAAAGAGGTTAGGCCAGAAGTGCCATTTTTCGCAAAATTTGCCCTCCTGATAGCCCCAAAACCATTTTTCGGTACTCTCCCCTACCCCAACCAAAAAACGCCTGTACGGGCTTCTATGGGCTTCCTATAAGGCATAGTATCATTGAATTTTTTCCTTGGAATTATGCTAATAATGGCATAATATATTAAAAAAGGCATAATATAACCGATGACATGGATAGTAGAAACGCTCAATGAAACCGTAGATGCTGAATTAGAAGCCTTGCCCAAGGATATGAAAGCCAGGTTTTCTTTTATCGGCAGATTGATACAAAGTCACGGATTGGAAAAAATCCATGAACCGCACATCAAACACCTTGAAGGTGATTTGTGGGAAATGCGGATGAAGGGCAAAGACGGGATTTCAAGGGCAATCTATGTTACGGCAAGACCCAAGCGGGTTGTTGTTGTGCGGGTTTTCATCAAGAAAACGCAAAAGACACCACGGCGGGAAATAACCCTTGCCTTGAAACGCGCAAAGGAGATAAACCAATGACAAAATTAAAAGATTTACATGACAAGTGGTATAAGAACGATCCCGAGTATGCCGCCGAATATGATGCGCTCGAAGATGAATTTGCCTTGGCTTCCGCAGTCATCAACGCGCGAAAACAAGCCAATTTGACGCAAGAGGAGCTGGCGAAAAAAATGGAAACCACGCAAGCGCAAATTGCCCGTATTGAAGGCGGAAAAATGCCTTCCATGCGCACATTGGAGCGTTTGGCCGCAGCCACGGGCACACAGTTGAAAGTCACTTTTGAATCAGTGCCTAAATAATGGTTAGAAAACACAGAACCAACAGCGAAGCCATGGAAGATTATTTCCGCGCCTGGCCGGAAGACATCGAGCGGTATCTAAAAGGGATTTTCGAAGATTACGCGGAATATGGGGATAGCGCGGTGCTGTTGACCCAGCTTCGCACCGTTGCCCGCGCCAAGGGCATCAGTGAAATGGCCAACGAAATCGGCATGACCCGCCAAGGGCTACAAAAAGCCCTCTCGTCAAAGGGAAATCCCCGCTTGGAGAACGTCAACGCCATCATGAAGGCCATGGGCTATCACCTTGTCCCCCAGAAACTGGACAGCCTCAACGGATAAAGACGTTTCCATTGAGCCCCTTCCGCGCTAAAGATTTCTGCAATTTTTCGATAGCATCGCGCATGGTATAGGCTTCGTCTTCGTCTATTGCGTTGTTGCTGATTTCCTGCCAGCCAATACGCTTAACAAATTGCGCCAAGGCCATGGTTTGGGCTTGCGTGATGTTTTCCAGCTCAAGAATTAAATCGCTCATAAGTCACCTTCCCCTATTTTGCGGGAAACCACAAACCCACATTTGTACATTACCACATTTGAAGGTTATTGTTTTTCCAGTTCTTCGCACCGCACGAGAATGAAATTTTCAATTTCCTTGGTCATTTTCAGACCGTGAGCAGAACAAACGGTTTTAAAGCGTGTATGGACGCTTTCCGGCAAATCAACGCTCAAGCGCTTGGTTTTTTCTGCGACCGCCAAACCCACATTTGCGGGTTTGCGGGTTTGTGGGGGGGTGTCTTGCCCTGCCCCGCCACGCTCAAACGCTTCAATATCAGCTATTGACAGTTGATTGCTCGGTTTCGGCGCTGTCTGAAAACTCTTCTTTGCCATAGTTCGTTATTTCTTTCGTTAGGTTAATAATTTGCAGTTGAGCTTTTTTGTCCGTGCCCCATTCAAAAATACTTTGTCCCATGGTCGCACTTTCGGCGAAGGACACGCGATTTTCGATATCGGTATCGAATATGCGGACATTTTCGCCGCTCACCATGTCGCGAATTTCCCGACCGATAATCGTATTCCCTATTTTGCGGGAAACCACAAACCCACATTTGAGGGTTGGCTTGTAATCTTGTGCTTGGCGGATTTGCTGGACAGTTACATCCGAAGCCCATGAAGACAGGCCGGAAGGTTCTATCGGCATAATGACCAAATCAGAGGCAATAATGACCGAACGGGAAATACTTTCTGCATGGGGCGGGGCGTCGATAATCGTGTAGTGATAATCAAGCGCCATTTTCAACGTGTCTTTTGCCATGTTCTCCCGCGCCATGGCGACCACTTGAAAGGGCGTTTCTTCCCGCAGGCTTGCCCACGTACTGGCCGAAGCCTGTTTGTCCGCATCGATGAGCAAAACTTTATGTCCGGCTTTTGCCAAGGCACCGGCGACATTGATGGACAGGGTTGTTTTGCCCACGCCGCCTTTTTGATTGATGAATGAAATAATCATAAACCCACATTACCACATTTGCGTATTCACACAATACCACAAACCCACATTTTAACAAACACGCTTTTGTGTTTTTTTACATTCCCACATTTATTTGCCATAGTGTATTATCAGGACATTTATTTTTTCCTTTCAAATATCAATAGCTTGCGTAATGATTCCAGCTAGGGACGTTGATGCCAACAGACCCGCCTTGCCTGTCAATAGGGACGTGGTTTCCTCTTTGACAGGCTTCGGCTTTGGATCTGTTAAACGGTTTTCAACGAGCTGGAATGACCCAGCTTGATAGATAAGAAAGGAACTAAAACCATGTCTAAAAAGCCACATGATATTTTAATCGGGGAAGCCTACAAAAACGCCAATGGCGAGGATAAAACAAGCTGGACGCGGGCAGGGGTCTGCTTTCCCATGGATAACGGCGGTTTTTCCGGCCAGATTACCGAAGGCTTGGCCTTAACGGGCAAATTCATCATCAAAGAGCGCACCGCCAAAGATGAAGGCTAAACCCCGAAAATTTTCAGGCTTTGGCGTGGTGACACGCCAAAGCTATTTTCTTTGGCAATATAGCCGCCCACGAGGACGGCCATCAAATTGTTAAGCTAAACTTATTCCTTGAACCGATAGGGTAGGGGGCTATTTGTGGCTTCTATGGTTTGGCGCTTCCGTCGATGGTTTGCGCTAAAAAAATATCAAGCAATCGCGACACAAGAACGCATCGAAACCATAGCCAATAAATGTTACGTCACTGATGACGACATCCCAATCAAAGAACTGGATGAACTCTCGGAGCTGATCGCCATCTTTGCCGACTATGATTATTGGAACAATCGGTTACTAGGTGATTGCTTAGGGGTTGGGATACGTTATCGAGATAGTGATTTTATCCGGCGTATGGGTAATGAATTCTATCAACCGCGTATCTATGAAGATGACCAAGAGTTTGTTGACAAATACAACGCCTACCATGCCAGAAGACATCCGCCAGCTTTACGGATCGTTGATTAGAGTGTAGGGGAAACGAAAACGGCGACCCATAAGAGTCGCCGCCAATTTCGTGCACGCCCAGTGTCCCCACTGGAACGTCTTTCCACGCTACCCGTAACTTTTGAATATATCAATTCAATTTTGTGCCGATATCCTAGCCTGCGCGGCAATGAGCGCAAAAATATGTGTGCCGAAGGCACTCCTTAACCCGCCGTTAGGCGGGATTTTTATTTTCTTCAACAGGTAAAGTGGACTTACTAAAATCTTCATGAGCTGAGCCTGCGATATGAATATACCAGCCATTGAAGTGGCTTTGTCTGTGGTAAAAAGGAAGAAACAATCAGCCATGATATGCATAATCCACCGACGATATATAAACGAAGCGAAGGACTAACGGCATCATCGCTTCCTAATTGCCACAAGGCTATCTTAAAAATTAAAAGAGCCGCTATGAAGGCTGCAAAAGTTCGAGACAAAGTCCAAAAATTATTAAGTAGACCTAGTAAAATAGCACCGCTGAAAATGAGCATGAAGGGATTGTCCCAGGATGGTAGATTGGGGGTAGCATATTTCTGCCACAGAGCAATATACCCCCCAAACAGGGAATCTATCAAATTTGCGATTAACTCCTCACCTAACCATGTTTTGATGCCGAAGAACAAAGTAATCATGAAAAGCCAGTAGGCTATTGATGCTACCGCATCGCGAACTCCCAAAGATTGTTGTTCGTTGCTGGGATGATGATGGATTTGTTTAGCCATATTTTTTAAATCTCCTATCTTTAAAGTAGGGTTTCGGACGGAGCGAAAGGACATCATCGCCCCGGGCAATGACGATCATGCGGCGGGCAACATCATCCTTTTCACGAACAGCGATGTGCTTTCTGATTTCCTGTGGGGTCATCAGCCGTCTTCCAACGAACTCTTTATCAACGCCAAACAATCCCGCTGATTCTCTTGTTCCAATTAAGTTAGAGAGATATTCGAGTGTGTCGATATCATCTACGCCAAAGTAACTCTGAAAATCCGCCCCGGAGAAAAAATTAGCAGTGCCATCCTTGCCATATAATGATAAAAATTGTCCATAGTTTTGTAGAACACTGATCAGATGAAGCCCGCGTGATCTAAGAAGGCCATAACTCGTGGATATTTCGTCGATTGTTCCACAGGCAGGCATTTCATCTAACAGAAACAAGCATTCACGGCCTTTCTCTTTTCCGTCTTTCGTCCTCCTAGACATTTGATCGATTGCACAGCGAACAAACACTCGAAGGAATCGACCATGTTGTTTCAAGTAGTTTGGCGGCAAGACCAGGTACACAGAAGTTTTTTTCTCTTTTAGGTCTGAAAGTGAGAAGGAAGCTGTCCCGTGTGTTGTAACCATCGGGTCACTATCGAGCCATCGAGTATTTTCTTCTGCATTCGAGATGTATTCGTCTCCCTTAGCGCATAAAATCGACTTTGCGGCTGTCTGTATTGTCCCACCACAACGAGTATCATCTTGCATATGGGTTTTAGCCATATGTTGTAAGTCACTTGTGCGAATGACTTTCCTGACTTCTGACAAAGTTTGTAGTTCAGGCGGGGCATCGCATTTTACAAGTGCAATCACCCCTGAAATGATATTATGCGCGTGGTTATCCCACATGGCATGTCTTGGTTCATGGCGCATGATAAGGCCATCTGATATCACATTGATGTCCTCTACAATGTTCGGGGCATTAATATCGATATCGGAGAGAGGGTTGTAAGATACCCGAAATTCATCAGGAAGCTTTTTGGCCTCTTTGAAAGGGTCTATGACATAGCTGTTTTGCTTGAACTTCTTTTGCCGATAGACAGCGGTTAGTTCAGAGAGCTCTCCCTTAGGGTCAATCGTTAACGCGTTGTGTTTCCATCTGAAGAGATTTTGAGAAAGTAGGCATGCACCTTTACCGCCTCCGGAGCTGGAAATTATGATGCCATGGCGGCGTAGCTTAACGCCGACCGACCGTCTTAGAAGTGATGAGACACCCAAGAAGAATTTGTTCCTGCCGTACTTATATTTACCAGCACTAGTGAATTTCATTGAAGGCATCGATGCAAAACTCCTGTTCCAGCTATTAAGAGTAATGAGTGCTGTTTTTGTAGTGGGATTGTCGGCGCTCAGAGGTCTCTAATGCTCGGTTGAGTGCGAGCTCTATAGGCTCCATTTTCCAGTACAAGCCAATCGCGGCTATACCATCAACATTCAGTCCTCTTAACTCCAAGGTAACGACAGACCAGGCTAGGCCACTGATCACGGCAGTAGCGACTATGCTGAAAAGAATTTCGTAGGCATAAAGCAACTCATAGCAAAAGCCAACCATGCCCAGAGTCCCAAGTAAGACTGGCAGCAAAACGTAAAAATGGGCACGTCCGAGTCTCACATGCGTAATAGCCGATACTCGATATCCCTTGTTCGGCGTTTTAAAATGTCGCGATGTCACCGTGTATTGCTTGTCTTTGTAGAGGTCTCTTTCACCGCCCATAGCCGTACCTCATCTTGTATTCTTGACGTTTCCGGTCAATCCAATTTAGGCCGTCTTCCCATAGATCCATGCTGGTGTCGGTTGTTCGGTTTCTTAGCTCGTCAGCCCGTTGAATACGTTCCAATTGTTCCTGGGCATATTGGCTTCCCGGCAAGTTCTGCGTGAGTTGTGAAAGGTTCCCAGATGTTGGTGTCAGCTGGGAGGGCAATGTGAAGGACGGTAATTGTACGGTTGCCGTAGTATTTTCTGATTCTTGTCCAGAGTCAGTCTCTAGTGGATTTTCTTGTTTATTAGCTTTCTGATTTGTCGAGGCAACGATAGGGTGATTGCAGCGTTTACGGCGATCTGTATCTTGCATTTGCAGTGAAACATATTCCACATAGGGATTGCGCTTTGAGCCGAAAAATTCGACACGCGGTTCTGACAGTGAAAACGATGATAAAAACAGGGCATTCATGAGCGCCCCTCGACCAACCCGGATATCCTCAATAATACATTGGCATAGGGGCTGACTGGCTCCGGCTTCACACTCGGATGCTAAATGGAGATTTGCGGCTCGCACCGTTAATTCTGGTGCGAGCCACAGGTAACAAATGACAAACCAAACCCCTGCGCCGACTAAAAACGGCACCATACTTTCAGGTATTTTAAAGGGCATATCCATCGGCGTTACCCCATGTCAGTATGGCAGTGAGAGCATATATAGGGCTCTTCTGTGTCGTCCCCTGCGCCGGATTGAGCCGTTTGATCTATGGTATAACGTAACCGTTTTGCGGGAGCCACCACCTCTGCACCGGCATCTTCAAAGAATGCTGGCCAGAAATCTCTCAACTCATCATTCGTACAATATTCAAGACCTGCGGAGGGTAAAGACAGCAATTCAACAAGTAGAAAATCCACCTTTGTTTGTTCGAAGCCTTCGGGCTTTACAAGATCATAGGTGCGTGTTTTCTTAAACAAAGGGAATGGAGGCAGGTGATTACGTGTTTGGCAAAATTGTGCAATCTCTGAATTCTGTATTCCGTCTGTGTAGACGTAAAAGTGGTTGAGTTGTTGCTTTTGACGGAGGTAGTAACCACCGATGCCCTGAATTTGCTCTAGAATTGGGGACTCTTTACTCGACTTCTCTGCGCGCTCCGCGATCAGCGTGTCCACCGCTTCCATGTATGTCTTCTTGGCTTGATCATATTGATACTTGTGTTGGGCAAGTGTTTTCTCTGGAAGACCCACTCGCTGCGACTCCAGAGGAGTCTTCGCGGGTCTGCACATAGTAAAAAACGGTTTGACAACCGAACTGCTGATACCGCTCGCTGTACTGAACCAATTAACCCGTCCCCCAGCTTCACTAGCTTCAAAAGCATTTTCTAAAGAGTTTCGCAGATCACGAATTTGCTCCGGTGATGCAAATTCGGTGACTGAATAATCGATAAAGAATCCGGTTTGATATTGATCGGGTATATCTTCGTAGCAGAAGGTCTTCATGTTCATGCTGACCTGGTTGGCGGCGTTACCTACGAACCAATAGGCGCTTCCCAAGGTAGTGGCGAGCATTAGGATGAAAGCGGTCAATAGCGGCCAGCTTTGATGATTTCGGCGGCTTGATCGGGAAGGGCTTCGACGACGGACGCCGGCGCGGCGAGATTTCGATGGACGTTGTTTGGAGCGGTTGTTTTTTGATCTACTCAACATGAGGGGCGTCCTCCTCTTTGTGTGAATTCAAAAAAGCTTGATAAGCGGCTCTGACTTCGGTTAATGCAGTTTGGCGTTGAACATCCAGTCGGCTTAGAACATCAGTGGGGTCAGGTGTCGGCGTATTGATTTCTAATTCCTGCATGACCTTGTCCACAAAAATACGGTATTTTGAAAAATCAGTTGCGGAGTCGATATTTTTGGCGTTGATGTGTTTAGAGGCGTTGACGCGGTCTGATTCTTTCCGTTCCAATTTGTCAATCAATTGGTTGTACGCAATCAGCTCATCACGTAGTTCATCAAGTTGTGCGTTGTACTCGTCAGTTTCTTCTTGCACATCGATGGCTTGCTCCATGGCCTCAACTGCATAGTCATAGGCCGATTCAATCGTTTCTTCGGCATCCTCAAGAGCGTTTTGTGCTACTTCGTCTATGGCAGAAGTCGCTTGGCGCTGCGTTTTCGAAAATCCAGGGATTACATCTGAGAATCCTGAATATGATTTGAGAATTGACAATAATGACCCGATGACAGCCAGAGCCAGAATCAATAGCGTGTAACCATCATTAAAGGTCTGAAAGAAGGAAATTTCTGAAAAAGTGAATATATGATCGTGGCCACCGAGAGCGCGTACACGGGCGGCCGAAAATATTAATAATCCGAGCAGGCCGCCGAGTAGAACAAAACCAATGCGAGCTAAGAGGCGGGTTCTGACGGCGGCGGTCATCATCGTTCCTCCTGGAATCTCACGTTCAAATAGCGGAGTACGTAAAAGCCGATGAATGCACCCAGGGTGACATTGACCGATGAAAACACCAAACCATAGAGAATCCCTTCACCAGGCCCCATTTTGCCTTCCAGCCCGAAGACTATGCCAGCCATCAGACCTTCAGCCAGTGCGCCTAAACCAATGGCAATCACAGTTTTCACTGAGTCAGGCTCATCTGCATCCCGGTCAATTCCACGTTGATGCTTAAATAACTTCAGGATGTCCGTAGCCTTGCGACGTTGTCGTGATAGCTCACCTCGGAAGTGTTGCACCGCTTTGTTGGCACAGTGCTGTATATCCTCTGTGTGTTGCTGAACACGCATGTCCGTGGTTGAAAAATCAAATCGTGGTTTACTTGCTCGGACTTCGGCAATACGACGAGAGGTTCCCCGGTATGCATCGTCGGCTTCGAATTTTATCTTTTCACGTTCTTTGATGATGGCTTTGAATTGCATAGAGTCACCTCCAACTACACACTAAGGCATTCACAAACTGCAGAAAAGGATATATCAAACTGCACCTGAAAAGTGGTTTTTTTGTAGTTATTTCAGTGGTTTACAGATGCCGAAGGTATTCGTGTGAAATTCTTCCGGGTTCCTAATAGAATTCCCTGAGAATTCTTGTAGGAATGATAAAAAATGGCACGTTTGATAGATAAAGCAGCTTTAATAAAGAGTGAGCAAACGCCTCTATATGAAGCTGCGAAAAAAGAGCTTGGCAAAAGTGGAAGGTCTCTTCATTTGGCAATATGGGGAGAGTCACTAGCGACGGTGGAATCCTGGTTTAAGCGAGCGAACCCACCTAAATATGATGTAAATGTTACAAACAACGTATTATCGACGCTTTGTAACAATTACAACAATTTCATCAGTAGTTATGGCTCTAAGCTTTCGATCCGTGATCGTAATAGGGTACTGGAAGAGAGGCGCGTAATTACTCAAAAACTAGAACCTATTGACTTCCACAAGTCCGTAAAGAGATTTGATTTTGCTGAAAAAATTGGCTGTGAGATGACTGACTGGCAAATTACTCAGCAGGCGATAGATAATGTTCTTTTAGATTATAGCTTGATCGGTCGTGAAAACAGTTCTTCAAGAGAGGATGCGTCCGCTATATGGAATTTGTTAGGTGGGGCAAATACGATTTATTTTAAGTCACTATCTGTCAATCAGATTGTGCCTATTTTGTTACGAGCAATCCTTAGAGTTAAACGACCTATTCAAGCGATTGAGGGCATATATTACGTTCCTTGTCGATTATATATTCCTCCCCCGACTACTCAACAATTGAATATAAACATGGGAGAGGATGGTGAAAAACCATGGGTTGAGTATCAAGGGAAAGTCGCTCTGAGGGACAACAACCTCTATTTTACCTTCACCAGTGTTGCTTCTGGAATTGGTGACTCTGTCATGATCATCCTCAGTATGGAATCACCTTGGCACCGTGGTTTCTATAATGGTCTGTATAGTTCAACTAGTGTTGCAAAAAAACTATATTCATCAGCGTTATTATTGAAGCGTAATGACCTTGATTTGTCCCATCCTCGTCATATGAGGGAGTTTATAGATAGTCATATAACGTATATGAATAATAATTTGTTAGAAAGCGACTTATCAGAGGCCGAAAAAAGAATTGTAGAAGAAAGGCTAAAAACCAGTCCATTTTCACCATTCACATAAAAAAACTTTATTTTTGTATAAAAATATGTAATTTAAAGAGTTGAAACTAGAAAAGGTAGTCAAAATGGAATCAGACACACTTAGGGAAAGTCAAATGAGAAATATAGAGGAAGGTGTTTATTTTGAAGAAGTTACGAGACCTTTGGAGCGGGAGTTTCTAGATGCTGTAGCCCGATCAATGTGTCCTATTGCTTATGCCGCAAATGATATTTTGGTCGAAGCATTCAAGTATGCTGCCGTGGCAAATTTTTCGAAAGAAGACATTATAAAAATGCTCGATGGATATGAGCCAGATTCGAATCTGACCTCTTATTTAGCATATGCTATTAAAGTCAATCGTGAAGAAGTATATGGGGGAAGGTTTGATCTTGATAACCGGTAGTTAGCATCTCTTGATCCTGGGTTCTACTATTCACGGTTATCAATTTCAGGGATGATTACCCACATTATTCGGCTTAGTTCGAAACCTGGTTCAATGTCAGATATCTGCAAACAGTTTTTTATCTTCTTCACGCTCGATCTGTTCATCAAGCAATTTGCGCATCGTATCGGCAAAAGCGGGATCAAGCTCCATATGCTTTAACGCCAGAGCGCCGGCAATGACCTTGCGGCGTGTGTCCTGCTTGCGTGCAGTGGCGGCAAGCTTGGCGTTTTCATTGGCAATTTGTGCTTTGATCTGATCGAGCTTTTTTTTCGCCTTCTCTTTTTCCGCTTCCTGCTTTTGTTTCAGCTCGGCGATTTTCTGCTGTGGCGTTTTTCGTGGCATGGGTATAACTCGACTGCATATGGTGTTGATTCATTGACAGCATAACGCAGATTTTGAGATCATTTCAACCATAGGGTAGTCACAACTGAACGACGGAGCAAAGCGACAGAGATCAGGAAGTGCGCACTTATACATTGCAAGCAATGTGTGCGGTCGGCAAAGCCGACAAAAGCCGCTAACGCGACTATGGAGGTTTTTCGACCTCCAAACCTCCCGACAATTTGCACGGGTGAAATTGAGCATGGCTGAGTATCGACTGAGTTCAAACGTGATAAGCAGGAGCAACGGATCGTCTTCCGTGGCATCGAGCGCTTATCGTTCGGGTACTCGTCTCGTGGATGAACGCACCGGCGTTATCCACGACTACAGCCGCAAGGGCGGTGTTCTGCACCACGAAATTCTGGCACCAGAAAACACGCCCCATTGGATGCTTGACCGTGGCCAACTTTGGAACGCTGTCGAGACAATCGAGCGGCGCAAAGATGCCCAGCTATCGCGCGAAATCCAATTATCCTTGCCCCATGAACTGACCCACGAACAACGCCTGGAGCTTGCTCGTGGATTTGTTCAGGAGCAATTTGTCGATAAAGGCATGATTGCCGATGTGGCGATTCATGCCCCCGACAAAAACGGCGACCAACGCAACCACCATGCACATATCATGTTGACCATGCGCAACCTGACGCAGGACGGTTTTGATAAGAAAAACCGTGACTGGAACAATAAGGATTTGCTCCAGTCTTGGCGGCAGGAATGGGCGAACCATCAAAACCGTGATTTAGAGAAATACGGTCATGATGCGCGTGTCGATCACCGCTCTTACCTCGATCAGGGTATCGATCGAGAACCCCAACAACACTTAGGTACGCACGCTTCGGATATGAAACGTAAAGGCAAGCCTTCGCGTATTGTTGAAGAAAATGACGCCATCGAGAAACGTAACGCCATGCGAGCCAGCCACTACGCTCGACTGGCGCAAGAGGCCGCCGCTATGTCGCGCAAAAATGAGTTTGAACAAGCCGCAACCCGTAAACGAAATGAATCCTTAGCGCAAAGTGCGGCCGCCAAGCGGCAGATGGAAGCAAGACACAAAAAAGAGATCGCCGCTTTCAATGACTGGAAGGCTCAGAATGGACGGCAGACCATCAAGCAAGAGATCAAGGCGACCCAGGAGCGCCTGGAAACCACAGGGATTAAAAAAGTGGTGCGCGATGTCTTGGGAAGAACGACGGCGGATAAACAGGCGCTTATCGATTTGAAGATTGCCGCGAAGCAGTTGAAAGAGCAGGAGAACACCAAACAGCTTCAGCTTGAAATTGCCCAACAGCGCGAGCGTGAACAATTTCAGCATAAGGCGAAGCGGCAACAAGAACAACAGAAGGCGCAAGAAAAAAAGCGGCAGGTATCTCAATCACGCAGTGAGCGGAGCGGTGATAATCGATCACTGAAGCCGCGAACACGCAAGGAAGACCAACCCAAGCCCGAGCCTCCGCCGCCCCGTGAGGCACTTTCTATCGCTCAGTCCTGGGCGGAGAAGTCCGGACAGAACGCCAGGCGTGTGAGTGAGGCGGTGCAGGCTAGAAAGATCGATACCAGCAAGATGAAAATTGCTGAAAATGAACCGAGCAAACCAGCCAAGCCAGATGCTTCAAAGCAGGATATTGCCCAATCTTGGGCAGAGAAGTCCGGTCAACAGTCATCACAGCGTGCCAATGACAACAAACCTAAGCGGACATTGACGCCGAAGCGGCCGCGAGGGTTAGAGAGATAGGGACAAAGTTGCTTTATTCTTGAAAAATAGATAATTTAGTGATAATGTCTAATATGTGGGTTTGTCGATAACAAAAAGGAGGTTCTATGCCGCGCGTTACATCAACCGAGTTCCAACAAAGTGTTGGTACTTACAGTGATACGGCTTTGAAAGAGCCTGTCATCATCACGAGTCACAACCGCGACCGCTTGGTTCTTATGGGTGTGGAAGAATATAACCGTTTGAAAGGATTGGAAGAAGCAATGGATAAAGAAACAGAAAAATTGATCACTCAAAGCATTAATGATCATCGAAGCACGTTAGAAAAACTTGCTCTGAAATGAGTGATCCCAAGTGGCTTTCTCGTAAAGACGTTGAAAAAATTCACACGCAAGTAATTGAAGCGGCGGGCGGATCGCATGGTTTGCGAGATGCCGGCTTGCTTGAGTCTGCCATAGCTCGGCCATTAAACCAGCATGCCTACGGTGAAGAAGACACTTTTCAATTAGCGGCCAGTTACGCCGAAGGCATTGCTCGTAATCATGCCTTTGTCGATGGCAATAAGCGCACAGCATGGACGGCGGCGGATGTCTTTTTGCGGAAAAATGGTTATGCGATCCAAGCGCGTGAAGATGATCAACATGTCAACATGATGGAAAGTTTGGGACAAGGAAAAATGAGCCGGGAAGATGCCGGCAGTTATTTGCGTGAAAACTCTCGTGAGTTCCGGCGAGAGCAATCACGATCTGATGCTACAGAGCAACGTGATATCGCTCAGTCCTGGGCGGAGAAATCAGGACAACGTAAAAATAAAAATGATAGCCTAGAGAAAAAACCTACTCAAACCCCTTCCCGAGGTCGTAAGTATTAAGCATTTTTTCCGTTACCGCCGCTATGTTTTCAAAAAACAGAACAGCTATCGAGTACTGCATATTCACAAAGTGATTTTATGTTAAATGAAAGATTTAACACATGATGACATTGAAGAGGAAACTGTCGAGCTTTCTATCGGAGTCTGAGGTCAAGAGGCACGAAATCAATATGGAAACAATCTAGTAATTAGTGTTAACTAATTATATTTATCTGTGGCTCCACACAATTTGTGTTGAGCAATTTAACTGGATATGAACTATTGCTTGAAACAATTGGCCTTATTGCATCCATATTAGGGATAGCATCCTTTTTTGGAATAAGTGTAAAAACTCTATTAGAGATAGAGTCTGATGATTTTTTTGGCTGCATCACGTTTCTTATACAGTTATCTTTTGTAATCTTTATATCATACTTCATTTTTTATGGTGATGGACTTGTGATTCTTTGGGAGGGGAAATGGTTTTTTGGTACTTTGTTGATAATAATTGGAATTGTACGTTTTACATTAGATGTTGAGGGCTGGTGGGACGTTCTACTAATTACGATTATAATTTTTTTATGTTTACTTTTGCTTTGGATCGGTGGCTATATTTTATATAGTCTATTTACGGAATTTATTCTCCCCATAGATATACAACCAACTATAATTTTTGGTAAGAGTCTTGATTTCCTAAGAGAAGCGAAATGGTATATTGGTGTATTTTTTATACTATTTGTGATTAGTCGTGTTACTGGTCGAAAATTTGATGATGTGATAGGCTATTTTTTTAAATCTATTCCCTACATACTCCTTGCCATTGCAATAGTCGGATTTGTATATCTTATATTTAAGGAGTTCATTTTCAATTAACCTCCAGTGTTACTATTGCTCTAATTGTTTTAGCAATATTTTCATACAAAGGGTCGACGCTTGGCAGTGGAATTTGAATTTACAGACTATTTGCTAGACCTCTATTCCGGGCCAAACGAATAGGTAGAAACTATCTGCATAACCAACTTAGCTATCGAACCTTAAAAGCTAAGTAAACACTTTGCTAGTAATGTGTTCGAAGTTCGCCATGTGGTAAATCAATATTTCTTTAAATATCAATTGCTTTTCTGCGTATAATATAGTTTATGTTAAATGGCTTGTTGTCCCTGTCTTTTTTGTAATTCAATACAGTCCGTTTAAGAGATTTTTTTGCGTTTAATATTTCGCTCATTGGTTTATTTAATTCCTTGCATAGTTCCGAGTTACTCACTTTTCCTCTCACCATGTATATTTTCAGTATTAAGGTATCAAGTTCGTTCCCACTATTGCTAACAAAATTCAATAAGCTCTCAATTTGTTCTTTATATTCTAAGCTACTCTCTGGAGCTGAATAAATATCTGGATCTGAAACTGAATCTGAATCTCCATCACCTTGAATAATATCACGCCCATGGAATTTTTTGTGATGATGATAGATAAGGCTCTGAACAGTAGAAGTCAATTGATGTACAAAATGTTTTTCTGTTGTCAAAGTCCTTTGTCCTTCAAGAAATCGCTGCATTGCATCATTAACGAAGTCTTCTGCGGACATCCCATGATCAAAGCGTGATCCTACCTTTTTTCGAGCATAGTTAACTGCATAATTCAATGCAGATGAAATTTCAAATTCACCTAGGTTTGAAATTATATCCCTATTAATTTCTCCGCGTTTTTCACGGCTAGTCGGTGTTTTAGGTAGATTTTTTATCATTGTAACTTTAGCAGGCTGCATTATGCAGCCTGCTAGACCGATATTATAATTAGGACAGGTTAGAATATCGTATCAAATACAATGTTAGTGGGACGGTGATGAGAGCCAGAACTAATATTGCTAAAAATAGTTTGGCTGGTCCGTGACGGGAGTCGTAGATTTCGCATATCACGTGCAGTAGACTAATAATTTTAGTCATGGTTTTTTCCTCTGTGATTTAAAGAAAGTCGTTAAGCCTCTGGCAAGTACTTAACTATGCCGGATCGGATCACAAATTTCTCCATATGTCAATTAATTTATTTTTTGGTCGTTGTGGCAAATTCTGGGTTTAATTGGGCTTATATATACAGGAGGTACTAAGCTCCTTGACTAGGTAACTAGAGCGACTGGCATCGCTTAGGACGCTTCAGCTATTACTCTGTGATTTAAAGAAAATATTCGATTCCGAATAGAGAAAAGGCCCTGTGGTATCACAGGGCCTTTTTTTATCAAGCAGTACTCACTGATCGAATGATTCTATCTATTTGATAAAAAACAGATATTTCTGAGACAGGGCTGTTCATTTGTGTTGCCTCTTCCTCTATCCAGCCACTATTGATTGAAAGTTAGAAGAGATTCATATTTGGATAGATGTAGACACTTCTTATGAAAGTGTCTACTCCGACCCGCGCCAGGTGTCGCGGCCGGCAGCTGCCCGGACGTGAAATAAAGCCTTGACGGGTGCGGCGTAGCGGTTACAGTAGACAGATGTCTAATGAACTGTTTACTTTTGACGGAAAACGAAAATATCTCACTCAAGACGAGCAAGACCGCTTTTTGAAGGCGGCAAGCGACCTTGACCGCGCCGAGGTGCGCACCTTCTGCATGACCCTTGCCTTTACCGGTTGCCGGATTTCCGAAGCCCTACAGCTCACTGTGGCGCGAGTTGACCTATCGGCCAAGGTGATACGTTTTCGAACCCTGAAAAAGCGCGATAAGGTCGAATATCGCGCCGTCCCCGTTCCGGATGACTATTTGGACGCCATGAAGCTGGTTCACAGCATCGCCAAGCGCCAGAAACTCAAAACGGGCAAAGATGCCCTACTCTGGGATTTTAAGCGGGCGATGGCGTGGAAACACATTAAGGCGGTGATGCAGGCGGCCGGCATCGAGGGCGCACAGGCAACCGCTAAAGGGTTACGGCATGGCTTCGGCGTCAGAATGGCACAGAAGACCCGAAACCCGCGCCTTGTGCAAAAGCTTCTTGGTCATTCCAGCCTTGAAACGACGGTTATCTATATGGATTTGGTTGGCGAGGAAGAACGCGCCGAGGTCTTGGGGGCTTGGTAAAAAAGAGTCGTTTTCACTCTTCACTTTTTGAATCGACTATCAATAGATACCGGCTATGAACCCAGCCAACCCTGCTCAGATTGGCCAAGTAATCAAAAAACTCAATTTTTACCCAATCTCGGTTCCTCTCTAACTCTACAACCTTTTTATTCTTTGGAAGAACTTCAATAACCTTGTGATCTACACTCGGCCCCGCCCTGAGGTTCAGCTCCCTATCTGTAACGGAAAAAACATAGTTGGCATTGTTGCTCTGCAGGATATCAAACTGTGTCGTTATGGTCTGTTCCAAATCATTAATTCTCTCGGAAATTCTTGTCTCTGATTCTATCGCTGATTTTTGAGAGAGAAGATAAAGAATAAATGAGAAGATAAGGGCTAAATAAAACTCCGCGCTTAAGCGGGTTTCCGGTGTGCGGCTTGCCCTATCTTTGACTTTTTCCGAGAAAGACTCCCAATTATCATCATTCTTTACTTCTGTAATCTCATCTAATAGAAGGTCGTATGCTTCGGATAAAGCTAATGCACCGTATTCATGTTTGAGTTGATCAGCTACTCTGGAGAACGCTTTTATAGAAGGGAGTTTTTCAAGTTCTTTTATAGCCAGAAATGTGGAAATGTTTTGTATTTCACGTATGGCTTTGAAAGCTGCAGAATTCTCTAAGTCATGAATCATCCGCCATGCCGCCGAGTTTTCCATGTCCCGTACGGCTTGCATCATTGGCGAGTTTTCCATGTTCCGTACGGCTTGCATCATTGGCGAGTTTTCCATGTTCCGTACGGCTTGCATCATTGGCGAGTTTTCCATGTTCCG